>JBAZRW010000001.1:300000-519780 GCA_041662785.1 Bdellovibrionales bacterium
CAGTCCTTTAATTTTTACGGCGTGATCGCCAACATTATCGCCATCCCGCTGACAACGCTGTGGGTGATGCCTTTCTTGCTGCTCACCTATATCACCGCCCCCTTTGGCACGAGCGGCTGGTTTATCGATGCGGCAGGATGGGGCGTCAAAGGCATTATCCTCCTTGCCGAAAAGGTAGCCTCATGGCCGCTGGCCCAGCTCTATTTGCCGCCTATGCCGGCTTGGGCTCTTTTAAGTTTTCTGGCAGGCGGTTTTTGGCTTTGCCTATGGCGAAAACGCTGGCGCTATGCGGGGCTACTGCCCATCGCCGCCGTTTTCTTCTACCCGCTCACGGTCTCGCAGCCCGATGCTTTTATCGCCGCCGATGCCCCCGTTTGGGCCGTACGGCTTAGCGATGGATCGATGGCTATCTATGGCAAGCGTGAGGAAAACTTTACGACCGCACAATGGAGGCAACATAGCGGCAATCCCGAGGCGCATTATTTCTCGGCCAGAAACCTGCCTGAATTTGATAAAGACCTTTTCTGCGACGAAACGCATTGCCTTTATGAGAGGGGTGCGTTTTCCGTCATGTTTCTAATGCCCCCGCCCAAGGGGCAAGAGGCGGCGCAGGCAGGGGCTTTGGCGGCAGCGCCGCCAGCCGCACCGCCCGCTTGCCCGACGACAACCGTGACGGTTGCCTTTGTGCCAATGCCGCCTTGCAAAGGGACAATCATGATCGATCAAGCCGCCCTAACAAAAGGCGGCGCTCAAACCCTAACTTTTGAGAAAAAAGGCACGGTTCGCATCGATACCGTTCGCACAGAGGGCCGCCTGCGCCCTTGGTCAGTGGGGTGGCGTCATGAAAGTAAAAAAAGCTTATAAAAAAGAGTCCTCCTTATGCTATGAAAGAGCCTGATTGGAGCCTTTCAACCCCATTTTAACAGGAGATTTTGAAATGATCACGGATTATACAAACGCCACTTTTAAGGACATTTTTGAACAGGCCGGAGCAGGTAACCCCAAGGCCAAAGCCGAGTTAGACAGTCGATTTAAAGAGAAAGCGCTGGGAAGCGGTGCCATCCCCTATTTACAAGCGGAGGCAGAAAAAGGAAACGCCCGCGCTCAAAACTGTCTTGGGCTCTGTCACCTTTTTGAGACTGACAATGAGATTGGGCTTGATCCCAAGCTCGGCATGAAATGGTTACTCAGGGCCGCTGTAAATGGGGATGCTGAAGCTCAATCCACCCTTGGAACTTTTTACATGTGTGGGGTTTTCGTTGATGGGCATCCCGACCCCAATGAAGCCGTCAGATGGTATAACAAGGCCGCTAAACAAGGAAACACTTCTGCCCAAATAAAGCTTGGGATCCATTACTGTGCCCAAGGAGAGAATAGACAAGGTGCGTATTGGTTAGCGACGGCAGCTTCAAAATCTTATGATGCGCACGAGCTATTATTTAAGGTTTGTGCGAAAGAAGCAAGTTTACACGCCACCATCATCAATGCCGTGCAGGAAGCCACGCGCTCTGATGCTATAGGTGGGCAGCAAGTTAAAACCCCAAAAAGCGCTTTGGGGTAGGGTCTAATACTTCCGAACCAGCCCCACCAACGTCCCCTGCACCTTGATCCGCGAGGGGTTGAGGATGCGCGTTTCATAACGCTCGTTGGCGGGAATCAGGGCCACGCCCTCTTTGCGCTTTTCAAAATACTTGAGCGTCGCTTCATTCTCGTCAACCAAGGCGACGACAATCGCGCCATTGTTGGCCGTATCAGAGCGACGGATGATGACGTGATCGCCGTCCATGATGCCTGCCTCGATCATCGAATCGCCCGCGACTTCCAGCGCATAATGCTCGCCCGCCACGTTACCCTTGATGTTCGCAAGCAGCGAGGGAGGGATTTCAAGATGGTTCTGTACGTCGCTGATCGCTTCAATCGGCGTGCCCGCCGCGATGCGCCCATAAAGGGGAAGGCTGAGAAGATTGGAGGCCGCCTGCGCGGCCTTTTCGACCACAGCCCCCGCCACGGCACGAACTTTGCGGGTGACCTTGGCCTCCTTCGCTTCACTTCCTTCAGGAAGGCGCAAAATCTCTAACGCCCGCGCACGGTGCGGCAAGCGACGGATAAAACCGCGCTCCTCCAGCCCTGAAATCAGGCGATGAATCCCCGATTTTGAGCGCAGACCCAAAGCCTCCTTCATCTCGTCAAACGAAGGCGGAACGCCGTCGCTGGCCAAACGGTCACGGATAAGGAGAAGGATTTCTTTTTGCTTACGAGTCAACATGATGGGCTCTCCTTGCCTGACTCTACCCAGAGCCAAAGTAGAACAAAAGGGGTGTTTTTGTTCTACTTTGGTTCCACCCTTCTGTCAAGCCCTTCGTTTTTTACCATGTGCCCGCCACAAGGCAAGAAGTGCCTATGGACAGGCAAGAAAAACCATCTTCCACCACCATGATTTTCTATATTATCAAGATGTTGGCCTTTGGCACGCCTCTTGCTGATACCTTTATGAGTTTTATCCAACGACTGAGGTGTTTCATGTCTCTCTACGCAGCTATGCAGGTCGCCGTGGGCGGTCTTACGGCCCAATCGGCTTCTATCGGTAACATTTCCGATAATCTGGCCAACTCGCAAACAACAGGGTTCAAGGCCATTGAAACGCGGTTCGAATCATTGGTCACTCAATCCAACCAATTTTCAAACGATCCAGGCGGCGTGCGCGCCACACCTTATTATACCAACAGTGAACAGGGAAACCTTGTTCAGTCTTCAAACGCGACGGCGTTGGCCATCTCTGGCCAAGGCTTCTTCCCCGTTCGTCCCGCCGTTGTCGGAGCGGATGGCACAACGACATTCGGCAACACCACCTACTTCACCCGTTCTGGCGATTTCAACCTCGACAAAAGCGGATTCCTTGTTAACGGCGGTGGCTATTATCTGACAGGTTATGGCGTCGATCTTAACGGTGTCGTTGATACATCTTCCGCAGACCCTATTCGTCTGTCTGACCTTCTTGATAATCCCGTTGGGACATCAGCTGTCGATTATGCCGCAAACCTTCCGTCGAGCGAAGATGTCAACTTTGTCTCTTCACCTTCCACTATTCAAGTCTATGACTCGTTGGGCGGCGCGCACGACATGACCTTTACATGGACAAAAACGGCAACCAGCGAATGGAGCCTCCATATGGTTGTGCCCGATGCGGTTTCAGATGGAGGCACGCCAGCGACCTATACCGATTACGACGTCACCGTTCCCTTTATCTTCAATAGCGCAACCAACGCTGGTACTATTGACTCGCTAGGGGTCGCCTCCACAGCAACCACGGCAAGTGTTGGGATCACGAATGGAGTAACCTTAACCGCAGCCGCATCAGGCGTGGAGGGCAATGATGTCGACATGACCATTGCAGCGGGTTCTGCCGCCAACCTTTATACCGTCACCATTACAGATGGAACCACCACGGAAACCTTTACCGACATCACAAACGTACCGGCTAACGCACTATGGGGAAATTTGAACACGGCCATCGGCGCGCTACCATCCGTGCTGGTGACATCTGCTGTCAACGGCACGGGCAACCTTGATCCCACAACGCTAACTCTTCCAACAACCTATAGCCTTACAGGTGGCACAAATGCCGAAGTTTACACGATTGTCGACAATTCGGCTGCTGTAGAGAACAAGGTTGAGGTTCTTTTTGATCTTAATTTCGCGGGCGCAGGCGCCCAAACCGTAACGGTCGATTTTGGCACCTATGACACATCCAAAGGCGTCACCCAGTTCGACGACACGACAGTGTCGGTGACAACCTTTGATCAAAACGGTATCCCTCGCGGTTCGTTTCAAAGTCTGTCCATCGATTCAAACGGCTATGTCGCCTTGAACTACGACAACGGACGCACACGCACCATCGCGCAAATCCCTGTCGTTCAGTTTTTTGCCCAAGACAAGCTGCAACGCGTTACAGGTGGCGCGTATGAGCAAACGCTGGCTTCTGGATCAGCACGTTATAGCTCTCCTGGCACCAACGGCGCAGGCACGATCGTCGGCAACGCGCTTGAAGGATCAAACGTCGATATTGCCGATGAGTTTACCAAGCTTATTCAAGCGCAGCAGGTTTATTCGGCCAACGCCAAAACGATCACGACAACCAACAACATGATGCAAGAAGCGATCAACATTATCCGGTAATCGGCTGTTGGTCCTTTTATAAAGGATAAAGGAGCATGTCTCTCACTTCGGCACTCACAATCTCGCTTTCCGGCATCCAAGCGGCCTCAACGCAGCTGGAGCTAACGTCCAGCAACATCTCGAACGCGGCCACAACGGGTTATACGGCGAAGCAGACGACGTTGGCCTCGGCAACGCTTGGCTCCATTGGCGGCGGTGTCAAGGTGGTCGGATTTACACGCTCGGAAAACAACGCTCTTTACACGACCCTGACTAAGGCAACATCGAGTGCATCCCTGCGCGCAACGCAAGACACATACCTGCAACAGATTCAAGACATCCTTGGCACCAGCCAAAGCGATTCGCCCACACTGACCGTCGCGCTTTCTGATTTTATCAATGCGTGGAAAGATCTGGCCGCTTCACCGGAAAGCTTGGTTGCTAAACGCCAAGTTGTTCAAGACGCCTCAACCTTAGTGGATGAAATTCAACGCATTGCCTCGGAAACCGAATCGCTTGATCGTCAATGTTCAAACGATATCGGCAACACAATCTCTGATCTCAATTCTTATCTGGGACAGATCAAAGACCTTAACCAAAAAATCTCGCAAGCGACAAATTCCCGCCTTTCTTCTGGTGACCTTCAAGATCAACGCGACCAGCTTGTACTGAAGGTAGCCCAGATTACAGGCGTTACCGTTCTTGCCCGTGATTTTGGCCAAATCGCGCTCTATACCGCTACAGGCTATCAGCTTGTCGATGGCTCCTCGGCTCGCACTTTTAGCTTTGACGGGACGAATGTCACAACGACGACCAACACTGGTTTATCCCTCAATGCCGCTCTCAGCGGAGGCTCCCTTGAGGCTCTTGTCAATTTTCGAGCCACAGCCGTGACCGTCAGTGCCGACCCCGCAACGAATGTCATCCAAAAAATGCGCAGCCAGCTTGACTCCATCGTCTCCGCCTTTACCGGCCTGACGACAACGGCAACATCAGGCGCAATCTCCTTTGCAACGGCTTACAACTCTCTGCCTGACGTGACATTTGCCGCCACAACACTGACTAATGCCCTAACGTTTACGGCAGCAAGCTCAGGGTCATTGGGAAACAACATCACCATCACGTTGGATAACGATCCCGTGAATATCGGCAACTATATGGCGACGATTACGAATGGCACGACAACGGAGGTTTACGACAACCTATCCGATGGTGCCGTACCAGGAACACACGACGTCTGGACAAACTTGGCGGCTGCCATTGCAGGAGGGCCATCAACACTGGTTACAACGGCCGTCGATGGAACAGGCAATCTTGACCCGACAACGCTGACGCTTCCTTCCTCTCCGGCATATCAGCTGACGGGCGGGCACAGCAACATCGTTCCCGTTCAAGCGGGGGAACTGGCCACGGACTTCTTCACCGGAACAAATCGCACGACCTTCGCCGTCAATGAAGCTCTCTTAGACGGAACGGCCACAGCCAAAGCAGCAGCAGCCTCAATCGTTACCGATGCTCTTTTAGACGCCACACGCGTTTTTTCTGCAGACGGGCTGGCGGTAGCCAGCGCCAACTATTCCTCGCTTGTTACTTCTAGTCTGACGACCTTCCAGCAAGCCGCCAGCAATATTTCCACGCTCAAGACAACGGATGAAAACGCGCGAGCCTATCTTGAGGAAAAATTTTCCAATGAAACGGGCGTCAACGTTGATAACGAGCTTGTCAACCTGACCACGCTTCAAAACTCTTACGCCGCCTCAGCGCACGCCATGTCCGTTGTCAAAGACCTTTTTACAACGCTTGAGCAGCTCTTATAAAGGACACTTCGCATGACCGATTCTATCAGCACAATGGGGCTTAATCTTTCAAGCACAAAGAACCTGTCAACGGGACAAACACTGCTTTCCAAATTATCGCAGCAACTGACCACGGGAAAATATTCTTCCAACCTGACGGACTACACCTCCTCAAGCGCGCAAAAACTCCTTAACTTTAACAGCGATGTTTTGCAGCAAAAAGGCTTTCTAAGCGTCATCGAATCCATCTCGCCGCGCATGGATGTTTATAACAGCGCGATGACCGCTATTGAGGATACAGCTTCTGAAGCGTTCACTTCTGTGTCCAGCGCCAGCACCTATAACGCAACATCAAACGCTTCCTTGGCCAGCCAAATTACAGGCTATATGGATCAGGTTTCTTATTACCTTAACCAACAGGTAGGCGATCGCTATATTTTTTCTGGCAGCCGTTATGGCCAAGCGCCCGTGGGCGACATTACGGCGCTGCCTGTCCCCCCAACCGAAACAAGCCCCTATTTGGCGACGGGTGATGCTGTCCCCGCCTATGATACGGACTACGATTCTTTGGACCCCACGGCGCTTGTCCCCGAAGCCAACGTTAGGGAACAAGCCGCCATCGACACCACCAAAAAACTAACCTATGGCGTCACCAGCAACGAGGATGGATTCCAGCAGTTGATTATGGGCTTACGTTTTGCCTATGCCGCGACACAAGACCAAGCCAACTATGAGACAAACATGGCCACGGCACGCGATCTTATCTCAAGCGGCCTTGCAAACACGCGTGCAACCCACACGGATTCCGTTAACGCCTACACAACGCTAATCAAAGCCAAAACCAACATCTCATCAAAAGTCACAAGCCTTAAGAATCAGGTGGACACAATTGAGGGTGTTGACATGAACGAAGTCGCCGTTAAGATTACAACGCTGCAAGCTCAGCTTGAAGCGTCCTATTCGGCGGTGTCGAACTTGATCAATCTTTCTATTCTCAAATATCTTTAATCGCTTTCTTGAAAGGTGCCATTGCCATGTTTTATGCCACAACGCCAACCTTTGATCTTAGCCCCGTTCGCTTGAATTATGTCGCCGCACTGCGCGGCGTTGTGCCGATGGGTCCCGAAATCTCTTTTCTTTATGCCCAAACGGGAGGCTTCGATCTTGATTCCTTTTTGTGTTTGGCCGCCAGTAACCCCCAAGGCCATTTTTATGGCATGAGGGCAGAAGGGGTAGAAACCGCACAAGCCACCGCGTTGACAAGGAAAGTAACTAACGCAACCTTTGTCGCCACAAACGATCAACTCCCCACAGGTCTCAACTACCTGTGCTACGATCAAACAGAATCCGTCGCCTCGCCGCAAGAGCGTGAAACTTTTTTTGCCCTGGCACAAAGTCATTTGGCGGCAAGCGGCCTTTTGGCATATCGCTACCGTGCCTATGACAACGCCGATGAATCCTTAAGTTTTCTTATTAGCGAATACGCGCCAGAAATGTCTGCGGCGCAAGCACAAGAGTTTTTGGCTGAGATTAAAACGCTAGGCGTTTCGTACTTTGCCGAACACCCCATCGCCCAAGCAGCCTTAGAAAAAGCCATAACGACACAGATGTCTGACGCTTTCTTTGATCTTTGCGGGAGCACAAAGCCGCACGTTTCAGGGACTTTGGAAACCATGGCAGGCCTTTTGCCTCGCGAATTTTCTTTTGTGGGCGATGCCGATTTCGGCGCGAACTACCTTGAGCTTGCCGCGCCAGCCGCCTCACATGAAGCCTTAGGCAAGTGCCGCGATCATCTCCTTTATGAACCCATTAAGGACTTTACGCTGGAACGCCTTGTCCGCAATGATATTTGGGTCAAACGCCCCGCCGAGCAAACAGCCGACCCCGTAGCGTTGTTCGAACACTTTACCTTTGGCATCACGACCCCCAAGGAACGCGTGCCAACCCGCCACACCACGCAGGGCGGCACAATCAGCTTTGCGACTCCTCTTTTCATGCGCCTTATCGATCTGATGTGCACCTTGCCCGTCGGCATTGGCGACTTTCTAAGTCATCCTGCCGGACACGGCATGGATCAAGACGAGGTTGTCGCCGCTATTCATGTGCTTGTCGCTTGCGGCATCGCCCAACCCATGCGTGCGCACTATGAAGGCAAAATAAACGCCGACCACCGCGCGCCGACATGGGCGACAGCCTTTAACGACTATCTTTCGGATACAACCATTACCGAATCTTCCGTGCGTCTTGCCTCCTCTATCATCGGGGAGTCGTTTACCCTCACCGCCCGCGAAGCGTTGGTTTTGCAAGCCGTTCACCGCGTCGGGTTGTCCCTTTCCGCTGGCGCGCTTTTGCCAGAGCTTCAAAAGCTTATACAGAAAAATCCAGCGCTAGCGGCCAAAATTATGGATGCGGCGGAACCCACGGATGAGGTGGTTCATAACATCATCACCGATGTTGTCTCAAAAGAGCTTATCGGCTGGTATGCTTATGGCCTTTTGGCTGCGTGATTCAAGCCATCGGTATTTAAGGCATCGATACACGCCATAAAGACTGAGCAATCCGAAAATGCTCATGCTGGTAAACGCGGCCAGATTCCAGTTGTTCGACAAGGAATAAAGCATCAACGCCGCGTTGATGGAATTAAGAAGGGAATACTGCAACCTCTTGGCATAATCACGCTGCCATTGAAGACGGGCATATGAATAGAGGCCAAGGCTCATACCCACCAAGCCAGCAAAATCATAATGGCTTATCATTGATACCCGCCCACCCAATTGTCGAAACACAGACGCCGATCAAGTTAATGTTTTAGCTCTTTTTGCTCTACGGCCTCTCGCGCATGACGAGAAATGACAACTTCTTCATTCGTCGGGATTACCCAAATCTGAATCTTGCTGTCCGCCGAAGAAATCATGACTTCTTGCCCGCGCGGCGCATTGGCATTTTTCTCGGCATCGTACTTAACACCCATCCACGCAAACGATTCCAACACCTGCGCCCGAATGGTCACGGCGTTTTCCCCCATGCCGCCCGTAAAGACAATCGCATCCGCGCCGCCCAAAAGACTAATTAAGCCTGCGCCCTCCTTGGTAATGCGAAGGCAAAACAGATCGACGGCCTCACGCGCATTGGGGGAATCGCTCTTCAGCAAAACGCCCATGTCGTTGCTAATCCCCGATACGCCGCGCAGACCCGAATCATGATAAAGCATCCGCTCAATCGCCGGTTCATCCAGCTTGGCTTCGCGCAGGAAGTACAAAATCACACCGGGATCAAGCGATCCGGGACGCGTCCCCATCATAAGGCCGTCTAAAACCGAAAAGCCCATGGAGGTTGTAAAGCTCTTTCCGCCCTCCATCGCACACATGCTCGCGCCGTTGCCAAGATGCATGACCAGCGTCTTGCCCGCATAGGCCGCGGGCGCGACTTCCTTCATCCGGCCTGCAATGTATTCATAGGAAAGGCCGTGGAAGCCATAACGGCGCACGCCCTTTTCATGCCAGATGCGCGGAATGGGATAGCGCGTCTGCAAGGAGGGAATCGTCGTATGGAACGCTGTATCAAAGCAAGCAACCTGCGGGACATCGGGACGGATTTCCTGAATAAACTCGACAATGTCCAGATTGAACGGCTGGTGAAGCGGCGCTAACGGAACCAGCGTCTTTAAATAAGCAAGGATATAGGGGCGCACGACCGAAGGCTTGGCCAAATCGCCACCATGCACGACGCGATGGCCAACACCAACCAAGACAACTTCAGGCATAATCGCATCAAGCCAGTCTAACAAAATACGTGCGGCGTCCGAAGGCGACTTGCAAATAGCATCCGTGACAACAGGTTGCGTCTTGCCATCAAACCCAGAGCCCTTGGCTTCAAAAACCGCTTTTGTGCCGATGCCCGTGATCGAACCGCGGCCGATGCAATCATCCCCGCCAACAAACAAAGCGAACTTCAGGCTCGACGAGCCCGCATTCATTACCAGAACGGCGGATTTCTGCTCCATGATTTATTCTCCCATCCGGCTTTTTTGTTCAATGTTAGCAAGCACCGCTAGAGCTGCCGAGGCGAGGCGCGCGTGAGCGGGATCGGCACGGCTTGTCAGCATGATGGGAACCTTGGCCCCCAAAACAATGCCCGCCGCCTCAGCCGCACCAAGATACGCCAATTGTTTAGCCAGCATATTGCCCGCTTCAATATTGGGAACGATAAGCACGTCAGCTTGTCCCGCCACGCGCGATTCGATATTCTTGATTTTAACCGCTTCCATGCTAATCGCGTTATCAAAAGCCAAGGGACCGTCCAGAGTCGCGCCAACGATCTGCTTACGATGCGCCATCTTACAAAGGATCGCCGCATCCATCGTCGCCGGCATGTGGAAGCTAACCGTTTCCGCTGCCGCCAAAATGGCAACCTTGGGGTCCAAAAGCCCCAGCGCATGGGCCATGTAAATGGCGTTTTGGGTGATGTGCTTCTTGCACTCAAGGTCAGGGGCAATGTTCAGCGCCGCATCCGAGATCAAGAGCGGGAACTTATAGGTCGGCACATCCATCACAAAAATATGGCTCATCCGGCTCTCGGTGCGAAGGCCCAGATCCTTATGAACAACCGCGCCCATCAGCTCGTCCGTATGAAGGGCCCCCTTCATCAACGCGCCAACCCTACCTTCGCGGGCCATGGCCACGGCCACGATGGCCGCTTCATGGCTATGGGTAACATCAACAATTTCACAGCCTTCAAGGGAAACACCCGCCGCTTCAGCAGCGGCCTTAATCTTCGCTTCGGGCCCAACCAAAATAGGCCGGATCAATCCGGCCTTGCGAGCTTCGTCCATGCCCGTTAAAGAGGAATTATCGCAAGGGTGCACGACAGCGGTAGGCAGCGCGTCATGGCCTTGCGCCTTTTGGATCATCATCCCCATGCGATCATGGTGCAGAATGTTAATCTCCGGCAGGTCTTGGCAACTATGGCGTATTTTGTCCAGCGGAGCCAAAACGGTAGCAATGCCGATGATAACCTCTTCGGCACGTTGATTGATGCCGATGCAGTTCAGTGTAACGGTTTTGTGCTCTGGATCTTTGGACGCCACGGTTACCGTGACCTCAATCGTGTCATCAGGCCGCACGGGCTTAAGGAACTTAATTCCCTGCTCTAAATAAACCGTGCCCGGACCAGGCAGCTTGGTTCCCAAAACAGCCGAAAACATCGCGCCGCTAAGCATGCCGTGAGCGACAACGCCGTGAAAACGACCCTTAAACGAAAATTCTTCATCAAGATGCGAAGGGTTATTATCCCCCGACACAACGGCGAAAAGCTCAATATCGCGCCGCGTGAGCTTGCGCGTGATCTTGGCAAAATCGCCGACATTTATTTCATCAAACGTCTTATTTTCAAGAAACGTCTCAGTCATGGGCTGGATCCATTCAATTTGAGAAACAGGAAACGACAAGGGAGCGGCATCTTCCCGAAAGACAAGGGGGAAGCGCGCCAAAGGGTAGGCCTCATTTGTACATTAACCATAACCGTTTGTCAGCTTGAACTTGCGCAGGCAGAGGAAAATTGGGTTTTTGGGGTCGATTGTGCCGAAAACATCACGCCAGCCCTAGAATCAAGAGGCCGGAATCAATCTGTTATAAAGCGCGATCATTTGTTCGGTCACGGCCTTGCGCGTGTAAGTACGGCTGTAGGTATCAAACCCTGCCGCGATCATGCGGCGACGCAAGGCTTCATCCCCCAAGGCCCGCGCAAGGGCTTTCCCCAAAGCGTCAGAATCGTCAATCGGCACCAAAAGGCCATTCTGGCCGTCCTCGATATGGGCGGCGGGGCCAGCGCTTTTGGCGGCCACCAAGGGGGTTCCGGCCGCCCAAGCCTCTAAAATAACCGTCCCGAACGGCTCATAACGAGAAGGTAAAACGCAGACATTCGCCGCCCTTAATAGCGCGCCACGATCCGTGCGCCAGCCCAAAAACCGGACACGAGATTCTAACCCCAGCTTGCGGCACAATTTTTCCAAATCACCGCGCAAAGGCCCCTCGCCAGCCAGCCAGAAAACGGCATCGGGGACAAGTTTGGCAGCGTGAAGAAGCGTGTCCAACCCCTTCTTTTTATGCAGACGTGACAGGGCCAGAATAACGGGCGCGGAAGGGGGCGTTTGGAGCGTTGTCCTGTCCACAGGGCTTTCCTCACGCACATCGGGAAAGGTGGGGACGTAAAAAGCTTTGTCCGCCGCCACGCCCTTGGCAACCTGATGCGCGACGATATCTTTGGTAACACCCACAAAATAGCTGCAACGCTTGAAATTTTTGGGATCGTAATAACCACCGAACCAGCCAATGACGGGGCACGTCAAGCCAGAGGGCAACAAGCTGGCCGCGCGGCGCATCCAGCAATGGATCAAATCAGGCTTCTCTTTTTCAATAAGCCTTTTTAACCGCCAACGCTGAAGAGGGCGAAAAGGAAAGCTTAAAACGCCTGTATCGACCCGCACGCCTGCCGCCACCAGCTCGGCCGTGCGCGGCGCATCGACCGCCACCACGGCAAGGCCGTCAATGCCGCTAGCCTTAAGACTAAGCAGAATATCGACAGAATAGGTCTCGGCGCCCCCCTGTCCCCGCCCTGCCATGATATGAAGGATGCGCACCGTTTAATCCGAATCTTTTGTCGGGTCGCTGCCAAGGCCTTTATTCAACTTGCCCGCCATACCTTCAATGTAAGCCGCCATGTCGTCGGGCAGTTTTAGCTTCGTGATGTCGGCTCCGTCCGCCTCAACTTCAACGCGCGGCGCGATACTGGTGTCAAGATCATGGGGAAGGAATCCGCCCGTCTCCACACCGCCCAACGAGGGCTCTTCAAAAGAATCCTCTTGGCTCTCCGCCTCTTGCGCCGACGAGGCCCCAGAAGGCAAATCCCACGGCATAGCAACAGCGCTGCCTCCTGCCGTCTTAGCCGGCGCCTTAGTAGGCGCACGCGCGGCTGTCGCTGGGGGGGCCGCCGCCTCATCATCGCCCTCAAACAACCGCTGCGCTGATGTCGCCACCTTCGGCAACCCGCCAACCGCTGCCGCAACGACTTCGGCAGGCGTTTTTCCTGCGTCTCTAGCCGCCGCAAGCCCCTTAACAAGACCGGCAATTTCGGGCGGCGTTTTTGGCGCGGGGGCCGCGTCTGCCGCCGTCCATGAAGGATCATTCAGCCGCGTGGCCACCTCATTGATGATCCTCTCGCGATTCTTAAACAAATCGGTTGTCGCAGGGACGGGCAAAAGCTTGTGAACGCGCAAAGCGCCAGCCCGATCAGGCACAGCATAAAACATACGGGCACGCACAATGTATTGCGCGAAAAGCATATGGACTTCACCTTCGCGCTGACCGCGCAAATGGTCATAAACCGCACGCGGACGAACCTGCAACCCCGTAGATTGATGGTTTTCATAAAAAGTGTGCGCCATAAACAAACTTGAAATGGTGTCGGTTCTCGCCTGCATGCCGCTAGCATCCATAACAAATTCAGCCCCCGCGTGATCTTCAAAAAACTTTTTCGTGTCACCGGGGTCTTCGATCTTGCCAAAAATTTTCAAGTTACAGTTGGCCAGAATGGATTGGGCCTCTTGCTTCACGCGCTTTTCCATCGACGGCAAATCCTGCGCCGCGAAGATCAACGAAAAACCAAGAGAGCGCGCTTGCGCCGCCATCACGGCCATTCCCGGCGCGGTGTAATACCCCACCTCATCAAACACCGCCATAAACGAAGATTGCGAACGCGTCTGCTTGCTGCCAATGGCACTTTCCCAACTGCCTTCGACCGTGTTGCCCAGCGTCGCGCCCATCATGCCCTTCATGCTGGCCACAACAATTTTACCAAGGTTGGCCGCTTCATCTCCCGATTTTTCAAGCGAGGGAATAAGCACGACAAGAACGCGGCGATTGATAACAACATCCAAAACATCGACATCGGCCAACTGGGCGCGGAAAATATAGCCATAATCGTCAGCCAGCGATTGCAAGGAACGCGTGAACTGCATGGACAGATAGCCATGCTGTTGCCGCGCAACCTGCAAATCATACATAGGTTGATCGGGCGAAGGGGGCTTCTCATTCCCCTCATCGTCAAACGCCGCGTCGATATAGCCTGGTAGCGTCGTCAAATAGCCCTGTAACCCGCGCAAGATGCGCTCAGGCAAATCGGGATCGCGCGAAAGACGAATAATCGCGGGCAATTCAATATAGTCACGGAGCGCGCTAACATCGAGCAAGATATCGCCGCGATCACGTTTCCATGTCAAAGCAGGCATCAATGCACCCATCAAGGCCACGGCACGTTCTTTCCACATGGCGTTATCGCCGCCCGCATCAGGCATCAAGCTAACGACCATGTTGGTGATATAAGAAGCCGAGCCGTTGGAAAACGGGTTCATCGTATTCGAGACAGCACCGCTGTCCGAGTTTGCGGTCATATAGTTGAGCGCCAGAATGTCGTCGTCGCGACCAAAGCGCCGCACAAGGGCATAAAGCGATGCCCACAAATCCGTATCGGCCTTACCATCGACATACACGAAGCCTGATCCCCACGTCAGGGAATTGGCGACCAAAGACTTCAGACCCTCGGTCTTTCCCGAACCCGTCGTTCCCAAAAAAAGCATATGCGTGCGAGCATCCGCGTTGGTAAGCCAAAGCTCACGTCCCTTTTCTGGGTGACGATCCTCATCCAGATTGCCAAGGAACAAAATGCCCTCCGACTTGCCAGAGCCCCCTTTTCCGGGGCTGGGATTATGGGCATCCGGCAAAGGCGCGGCCTGCATGGGCATTTTTAAAGGGAGCGTAAGCTCCGTCTTGATCAAAACCCAACGGGCATAATAGGCCATCCCGACAAGGATAAGGTCACCCCACGCCGCAGCAATAGGGGACGCCAAGACGCCAATAACGGCAAGAACCGCGACAGCGGCAAAAACATCGGGCTTATTCCAATATTCCTTAAGCCGCACAGAGACAGGGCGGACGTCTCGAATATAATCGCGATAAGGAACCTTATGTTTGTCTAAAAGAGTCATAAACTTTCTTCTCCTCGGGCCTCCCTTATTGAAGGCATTTTTACTTCTTACGGCACGCGCGGCAAGACATCGTCAGCGATAGCGGGCACGCCCGTGTGAATTTCTGCGGGCGATCCCTCAGGGCGCGCGCCCACTTCTTGCGTCTGCTGCGGCTGCGCCACAGACGTCACCTCGGGGCTTGACGCGCTCTTCACCGTAAAGAAAGAGAGCCCAACAAAAAGGAGCGCCCCCAAAAGGATCACCCAAACCAGAAACCGCAGAAAACGTGAGCCGCCCGTCAAGGGGCCGCTGCTACGCCCCAGAGCCCGCAGCACGACCCCATAGGCTTTTTCAGCCTCATGCCGTTCATCAAAAGTAGCCACAACCAAAAGATCGCCTTGCCCAAGCTGGGTATAGCCCAACTCCCACGAACCCTCTTTCTCATGAAGAGAAACGGTCGTGTTTGACATTTTCTCAAGATCAACCTGCCACACCAAGGGGGGCGAGCTCATCTGAAACGCCGCCAAAAGAAACGGCGCAGGGCCGCGACGCACAATCTTGGCGCGAGCAGGGGTATCTTTGATCAAAATCGAAAACATGGCTTTCTCCCTCTTCCTTCATGAGCCGCCCTCTAAGCGCGACTTTTTCCTTCATAGGGCGGCACGGTAACTTGATTATCGCCCATATATTTGTTCAACGTGATAAAAACCGTTTCAAAGCGCGGAACGACAAGGGCTTTATGCGCCAGATCTTCGGCCATAAAGTGAGCCATCGCACCAGCCCCCTCCGTATGAAAAGAACGCCGCCCCAGATTGTTAAGAGCATACCACAAGTCGCGATCCACGCCACGCAACCATAAAAACTGTGCCGCCGCCAAAACGCCGCCCATAAAACGAGCCCACTTTAAGACGCCAATGACCGCCGTTGTCCGAAAGGCATGGTTCTTGGCAACATTTAAAACCTCACCTCCGATGGCGGAGTCCTTCAATATTTTTTTGATTTCGGAGACCATCTCCGAAGGAAAGCTCATGCCCTTACTCTCGGACCAACAGGCAGAAATCCGCCCCAAAAGATCGTCGCTTTCATCGCGTTTTTGAACGCCCTTAAGCGCAAAAGCCGCCAAAAGCGCTTGGATATAAAGGGGCAGCTCTTGATAATTTTCTGTCCAGCGAGGCCCTAATTGCAAGGAAAGGGCGCGATGAACTTCCTCGCGGCGCGGAATTCCCTTCACAATAGGAATCTGGTGAAAGGACAGCCATTCCTCAGGCGCAAGCGCCTCGGCAAAAAGAGGCAGCTTTTGCGGAACACGCCCCCCCAGCACACGCGCACTATGCTTAGAAGGATTGAAGGAAACAATCGGGGCAATAACCTTCCATATTGACGACTGCGTCTTGATAAAACTTTCAAGATTATGCCGTTTTTTGTACTCGTTTCGCACAGATTTGAATATCGCATAATAGGCCACAAAACCACAAAACACAGCAACAGGCCACTTTATATACGATCCCACAAAAGCTCCGACAAAGCCAAGGCTTGTGGGCGTCATATTATAGTACTGCAACGCCTCGTTCGCAGGCAAACGGGCTAAAGCGGCACTACCGAAACAACCCAAAGCGGCCTGATAGGCTTCATGCGAGGGCATAAGGTCGCCACCATGCGCCTCACGCAACCACATAAAACAAGAGGAGGCCTGCCTATCCACCAAAGCCAACGGCGCAATCTCTACCAGTTTGACATAGCGGACGAATTCCATAAGCGGCTGGTTAAAAAAATGCCAAATGACCCAACCGATGCCGCCGAAAATGGTGACAAGGATTAAAAGAGTCCACGTTGGATCATCCGTATTATTTGCTGAGGCCATTTCTTTTTTGCATCCTGTTTAAAACCCAACACAAACCAAGAGAAGAATATACGATATCACCCTAAGGCAACCAACCCTCTTCTTTGGTTAATGCCCCTGTGGCGAGGCGGGGACTCTTTTCTTTTTTGCGCCCCTTCGCGCCACGAACACATGGCGATAAAGCCCCTATCGCTTTGTTTTTCTTAGGATTGCTCCTTGAGCAAATTTTCACGAACTGTCTTGATAAGCTCATCCGCCAATTCGGCAATCACCACACTTGTTCCAGCGGATTCAACTTTTCCGGACTCTGTCCGCTGAACAACGCGACGGCGAATTTCCTGTCGTGCCGATCCGCTTGGGAAGAATCGCGCCAACACGCGACGCGCCAAGGGCCCGCCAAGGGCAGTATAAAGAGCGGTGCGAAGATCGACATCTTCCCGCGACGTTGAAAGCGCCCACAACTCGATAGGGCCAAGCGTGTTGACCAGATGCTGCTCATACCGTCCCTCATTAGTGCTGAGGAGAAGGAGAACGGGCGCGCCGCTAGGACGCGGCCCCGTCAAACGATAGCGCATCACCCAACGCGCCGTATCTGAAAGGCCAAAGCGTTCCGCCGTTTCATTGATCGCACGCTCGGAAACGGCCGTGCCGCAAACCCAAACGCCCGTCGCCATATCGACCATATCGTTGCTGAAATCTTCCAACAACTGGGAGGCCAAAACGATTTGCACGCCCCATTTGCGTCCTTCGCGCATATCACGCACGACCTGCGCCCGAACGGCCGCCGTCTTGCTTGTACGGTGGAACTCGTCAAAGCACAGCCGCTTGGGCGATTCACGAATATCGCGGAATCGCTCTTCGTGATAGGGGCGATATTTCTCCGGCATAAGACGGATTGAATCCGGCCCCAGCCACCACGCACGAACCAAAACGTGGCGCGCCAACATATACATGACCGCCGTTTGACGATCGGCGGCATCATCGCCTTGAGGCGCGACATCCTGCAAATCAACCGCCGCAATGCGCGTTGTGCCAATATCAAAACGCGTGATAGAGGCCAAAATGGGGAACTCACGCACTGCCGAGGCAATCATACGATCAAAGGCATGGATGATGGACTCTGCCGAAGAACCAATCGACGTCTCTTCTAGCAACGCACGGATCTGGGGACGGCGAGCCGATGTCACGGCGTCCACAAGCGTCGGAACAGCATGGCGCTGCGCGAGCATACATTCGTGATGCGCCCCTACGTCATACAAAGCATCCACAACATCCCACCAATAAGGATCGACGGGTAGATGAAGATTATACTTTTTAAGCGCCTCATCAACATCCGGCTCCATGTTCAAAAGATACGGCCGAGGCTCAGTGTTCGCACCTTTATCATCACGCCAACGATACATCTCGTCTACGCACAGACCGACAAGCTGCGCCATACCGTCATAAGGGGTCGTCTGCCCAGGCGCCGTACAAAGCAAAGTGAGCAGCTCCGTCAAATAAGACCGCTCTTCGGGCAAAGGATAGCGGCAGCCTAGCTGCGTATCGAAAGGATTGACCGAAAACTCAGGCGCCATCTTCAGCTTAAAGTGCATGGCCTCATGCCGCCGCTCAAGCGGCAAGGAGTCACGAATCAAAGCAATCAACCCAGCCGACGACGGCCCGATATCCAAGATAGCAATGTAGGGAAGGCGCGTATTGCCCGCCGACAAAATGGTTCCCAGATTCAGCGCGTTCATCAAAACCGACTTACCAGAGCCGGGTTGCGCAAAAATCAAATCGAACCACGTTGTCGTCAACGAGCTGCCCGTCTGATAGGGCCAAATACGCCCATCAGAGGTACGAAAGACGACTGAGCCCTCCTTAAACGGCGACGATGCCCGTTGCCACGGCAAAAGTTTCAAAACATCGCGAAACGGCGCAATGGCGGGCGGTGCGGTTGATGCACACGCGATCCCCAGCGCCGAGGAAAGGGTCGCCTCTAAAGGATCCCCCCCTGCTGACGAGCCCTGACAATAGCCCCACGATTCCAACGCCTGCGTCAAAGAGGCAAGGCGCGTTTCAACCAGTTTGACCTCACGCGCGGGGGCATAGGTCGAAAGCGAAATACGCAACCGCACAACAGGCTCGCTTTGTGACAATTCCTGAAGCGCCTTGAGCGATTCACGAATCTGGCGATTGACTTCATTTGTAAAGGCAAGAACCGCCGATAAGAACGTGCGGAAAGCCGTGCCCTCAACGCCCGCGCTTTCAATCAAAATCGAAAGATGGAAGGGCATGTCTTCATTGATCATACGCGCCAAAAGCTGCGGGAACGGCGCAGGATCCGCAGGGCCGAGCGTCATATCAACGCCGCCCCAACACAAATCACCGATCCGCACGATGGTGGGTTTGACAATTTCGGCATCGCCCGTGCAAAGCTGCCGACGCAAGGGCGGCCACAAAACCTCGGAAGCATCCGTAGGTTCCGAAGAAGCATGCGGCGTAATGGGATCGCCAGGCACATTGGCCTTCCATTCATCATGTCCTAGCGTCGGATACAAACTCGCCCTGATCGCCGCCAAAGATTGGTGGACAGAGGCCACACTGGCCTTAATCGACAATTCTTCAAGAACGGAAACCATTCCCGAAACATAGCCCTTGTGGCGCGAGACAAGTGGCCCAAGACCCGCAAAAGGATGCTGCGCATCATTGGCAACCACCCATTTTTGATCAGCCCTAAGACGCAAGGCTTCCTTCAGCTCCATCGCGCTAACCGCTTTGGGACGCGTCCACAAAACGAAATAGACTTCCTCGTGCGCTAGATATTGGGAGAGGTGGCGCTGCCGTTCATCAAGCAAATCGTCAAGATCCAAGCCCGACATTTGGGCCGCCGCGCGGTTGCTTTTCATCGCGCTGGCAAGATCACTTCCCACCATATGGGGGTCACGCATAAAATAAACCTGAAGCGCATAGCCGGGGCGATCAAACCGAGAGCCAAGCTTCATCGTGGCTTGTTCGACAATCCACTGATATTCGGCGTCCCCGATAATTTGCCGCGAGCCATGAATCTGGACAATGGACATCAAAGAGCCGTCGTCAGCCACCAGCGTTGTGCCATCCTGCGCCGTTTCAAGGCGAATAAAGGATTCTATCGGCTGCCGCGCCGCGACAAGGACAGACGCCACAATGTGATCAAGAACATTTAACATAGGAAAGCCTCTATTAAACCCCAGCGGAAGGGACATCTCAGAACAAGAAGGAGGGGACCCCCACCACGTTACGCACAAAAAGAAGAGCCAGCAAGCCTCCCCTGTTTTAAGGGGAAGATTATGAACATTTGACTAACGCGCCAGCCCAAGAAGCGCTTTAAATTCATGATGGAAGCCGCCCCCCTCCTTCCCTGTTGCCATCCCGTCCTATCCCCCCTATTCTCGCCCTGTTTTATCAGGGGGATTTCTTGCTCGCACGCATAGGCACAGTCGCGTTTGAAGGCACATCCGTTTTGCCCATCGATGTTCAGGTTCAACTGTCGTCGGGCATGGTTGTTTTCAACATTGTAGGCCTACCCGACAAGGCCGTGGGCGAAAGCCGCGAGCGCGTGCGCGGGGCGTTGCATGCCCTTGGCCTTTCCCTGCCGGCCAAAAGGATCACCATCAATCTGGCGCCTGCCGATGTCCTGAAAGAGGGCAGCCATTTCGACTTGCCCATCGCCTTGGCCGTTCTGGCCGCGATGGAGGTTCTCCCCAAAGAAGAGATTGCCGAATTCGTTTCGCTTGGGGAATTAGGCTTGGACGGAGCCACCGCCAAGGTCGCCGGAGTCCTTCCCGCCGCCGTTAGCGCCAATGCAAGGGGCAAAGGCCTTATCTGTCCCGCCGCCAACGGCGGTGAGGCCGTTTGGGCGGGCGAGGTCCTTAACGTGCTGGCCGCACCCTCCCTCCTGTCCCTCATCAACCACTTTAAAGGCGTACAAGTCCTGACGCGCCCCGCCCTTAAGATTCAAACGGATTCCCATGCCCATGGGGGGCTGGATCTGCGCGATATCAAGGGGCAAGAGACCGCCAAACGCGCCCTAGAAGTCGTGGCCTCCGGTGGTCACAACCTTTTAATGATAGGGCCACCCGGATCGGGCAAAAGCATGCTGGCGGCGCGGCTGCCCGCCCTTTTGCCCCCACTCCAGCCCGATGAAGCGCTAGACGTTTCCATGATCCACTCGCTGGCGGGGCTTTTGGATGAAGGCAAATTGCTGCGACAAAGGCCCTTTCGCGATCCCCACCATTCAGCAACGCTGCCCGCCCTCATCGGCGGCGGCGTCCGCGCCAAACCGGGGGAGATTTCTCTAGCCCATAACGGCGTCCTCTTCCTTGACGAGCTGCCGGAGTTCCAACGCAGCACGCTGGAAGCCCTGCGCCAACCCCTTGAAACGGGCCGCGCCGTCGTGTCCCGCGCCAATCACCACGTCACCTATCCCGCCCGCATCCAGCTTGTCGCCGCGATGAACCCTTGCCGCTGTGGCCATATGGCGGACCCCAGCCAAGCCTGTGGCCGCGCCCCCAAATGTGCCATGGATTACCAATCCCGCATTTCAGGGCCGATGTTCGACCGCATCGATTGCCATGTGGACGTGCCCGCCGTCAGCCCTGCCGACCTGTCCCTGCCCCTATCGGCCGAAGGCTCTGCCGAGGTCGCCGCCCGCGTGGCCGCCACCCGCGCCATCCAGACGGAGCGCTTTACCGCCCTTACGCGGGCGGGCGAAGGAGGCCCCGTCATCCGCACAAATGCCGAGGCGGATGGCGAGCTGCTTGAAAAGATCGCGCCGTTGGACGATGCCGGACGCGCCCTGTTGATGAAGGCCTCCGAACAGCTCAAACTATCTGCAAGGGGCTATCACCGGATGCTGCGCGTAGCGCGAACGCTGGCCGATATGGAAGGCGCAGGCGCGATCCAGCGCGTCCACATCGCCGAGGCCCTCTCCTATCGCCGCCTGTCCTTCGCACGGTAGGGGGGCGCTCCCCTAAAACAAATCGGCATGGGTTCCCGTTCTCATTAATAAATCAGTTAGTTGAATTGCTTCTTGGGGGTTCGAATAACACGATTAATATGGCTCTCTTGCTATTTCGTATATTTTGTTTGTTTCGTTTATTGCTTTTAAAGGATATTGGCTCTATCATAGTTCACAGGCGTCCATAGCAGTTCGTAGATGTCCACATGAGTTCAGGGAGGCTCAAATGCGCCCACACAAAGAAGATCTAACATCTGTTTTTCCGCCCAGTGCCATTGATATAGCCCTTGCCGGAGACGCGAGCCGCCTATTGGCACGTTATGCACGGCCCGCGGGTAAAGATGCTGTCAAAGTTCAGTTTCTTGAAAATGGGAAATCCGGCGAAATAGCTTTGCCTGCTGTTGCGGTTCGGCTTCTGTTGAACATCTTGAATGATATGGCAAAGGGAAGTGCTGTTACCGTTATCCCCGTTCACGCTGAATTGACCACACAACAAGCGGCAGACTTCCTGAACGTGTCCCGCCCCTTTTTTGTTGGCCTCCTTGAGAAAGGGGATATAAAATACAAAAAGGTCGGGACTCATCGTCGCGTTCGTTTCGAGGACATTCTTTCCTACAAGAAAAAAATCGAAAGCGAACAAGATGAAGCCTTGAAAGAGTTGGCAACAGAGGCTCAGGAACTCAACATGGGATACTGATTTGGCGACATTCACAGCCCTTTTTGATGCATGTGTTCTCTATCCCGCGCCGATTAGAGATATCCTTTTGCACCTTGCCCAAACAGGATTGTTTCGCGCCAAATGGACAGATCACATCCATGACGAATGGACGCGCAACCTTCTCGCAAATCGTGCGGATTTGTCTGAGGAAAGCCTCTTGAGAACACGCGCCCTCATGAATAAGGCGGTTCTTGATTGTCTCGTGCAGGACTATGAAAATTTGATTGAGGCTTTGGTCTTGCCCGATCCAAATGACCGCCATGTTCTCGCTGCCGCTATTCGTTGTCGCGCCGATGTAATTGTAACCTACAATCTGAAAGATTTTCCGGAAGACATTTTAAGAAAACAAGACATTCAAGCCCAGCATCCGGACGAGTTTATTTCACACCTTATCGACCTTTCCCCCGGTGTTGTCTGTTCTGCAGTTAAACGGATGCGTGTGAATCTTAAGAATCCGCCATGCGGCGTCGGACAGCTTTTCGGCACGCTTGAGGGGCTGGGTCTTGTGCAAACCGTTTCTGCTCTCAGAGATTATGCGGAGGTTTTATAATGGCGCTAATCATGGAAGACATCAAGACAATCGCCGATATTCTTACTCCCTGCCTGATTGCTCTATTTGGATTTGTGCTGTTACGTCACGTGGAGGGCATAAAAACAAAAGCCGTTAGAGAATCGGACTACCTAGTCAAACATGCGGATTATTTCCTAACTGCAGCACAGGAATTTCTTGTGGTTCACGAAAAAGCCTTGGCTTTGTGCTCCCTTTTAAGTGATGGCGTAAACTTAGGAGAAGATATAAAAAACACCTTGTCCGAAAAACTTAAATTATTGCTTGAGCCAATGCTAGAAATAGAACTACGCCTTCGGCGTTATGCTCCATTCGCCCCGACACAAGGGGAACAAATTATTTTATCTGCAAAGCGGTGTAATAATATGTTGTTTACAGTGCTTAATAAAAAAATGGGCTACAAAAGCCAAACGGCTTATGTTGATTGCCTTTCAGAAGAATTATTTGAACGACATCAAACGTTAATGCCCGCAGGATGAACCCCTCAAAAAGGAGATTGCCCTAATTCTAGAGTGTCATCAGATACGGAATAAATAAGCAGCCAATCCGGTTCGATGTGACACTCCATATAGGAAGACCAGTTCCCCGTCAGACGATGGGGTTTGTGCCGAGCACGCAAAGGAACCTGTCTGCTTAACAAATCGACAATATCCCAAAGTTTATCTAGATCAAGCCCACGGCGCACGGCAAGCTTTGCGTCCTTCTCAAACCGTTTATGGGTTACTACCCCTAACATTTTACCTTTCGTGTTTTTGCAGGACGTCCCTCGACAACACGGCGCAAATCGGAAACAGCTTTATAGGCTTTCATGTTTTTCCCCTCTATCCCCTCTTTAAGAACAAGGCGCGTGGTTGCATTGGGGATACGGACTTCAAAGGGAAGACCATTTCGCAAAACAATTTGGCGAAAAAAAAGCGTCACCGCATCGGATGTCGAAAGCCCGACTT
Source organism: Bdellovibrionales bacterium (assembly GCA_041662785.1). Lineage (NCBI taxonomy): Bacteria > Pseudomonadati > Bdellovibrionota > Bdellovibrionia > Bdellovibrionales > Bdellovibrionales bacterium. The sequence continues at coordinate 324,022 of JBAZRW010000001.1, forward strand.
GACACAAAACGGCCTCAACTGATTTTTTAAGATCCGGCGCAACCCGCGTATGAACGACTTCTGATTTTTGCATAGGCTTTCTCCCTGTTGCCTAATTGTATCACGTTCGTGATACAAACACAAACCCTCCCTCCGTTTATTTGTGTCGCCGCCTGTCCTTTACGCGTTAGGAAACGGCCTCCTCCAGCCAAAACAAAGCATTAAGGCTTTCCCTTGCTTTGCTTTTTTCTTGAAACTATTTCGGGTTCGTTGTTTGGGCCTGAAAAAAAGCATACAATGCGGCACAGCAATTTCACCCCTTTATTTTTAAGAAGCGGATTTTTCAACCTGCGCGAGCGTCGTGATGGGCATCTCTCTTCGCCCTCAAACAGAGCATCAGAACGATGTAGCCTCCTTTTTAAAGGACGTTAGCCGCGCCACCAAATATAGCCTCAGCCCCAACATCCGCGCCCTAATCTACACAGAGGATCTGAGCGACATCGCCCCCAGTGAATCGATCCGCTTTCTTGCCAAACACGGCCTTCCTTTTCCCAAAGACAATGACCTTCTCTGGGTCGAAGGAGGCATGTCCTCCCACGACACCGAACACGGCTCACACGGCCTTTTGTTTAAGCGCCACGCGGATGGCCAAGGCTTTACGGTGCGCGACGCCCAAATCATCGGCGACACAACATCGACGGCAAAAACGGTCAAGCAAATGATCAAAGGTAAACAGGCCAATCCCTTGCTGGCAGGCATCTATTGCAACCAAAGGACAGGCGCTTTGTGCGGCCTGTCAGGCTGCGGGGTTGAGCTGCGCCTTGGCGGCACGGACGCCGAACCTCACCACACCATGACGATGACGGGTCTTGAGGCCTTCACCCAAGAAGACGAAAGACGGGGCGACGATCGCCTTCACAAGGAGCCTGCCGCCATGCAAGAATCCCTTCGCAGCGATCTGCGAAATTTGCTGCGTTTTTCGCTGCACGTAATGACCTTTATGGCGCATGAAAAACTGGAGCGCGACGCTTTGGCTCAAACAGGCGCGATTATGCCCCCGATCAAGAAAGAATCGGGCAGCTCCTTTCTTCCGGCCATCAGCAAAACGTATCGTGGACGGCTCAACCAGATGGAATCGCCCCATGAGTTGAGACGGTTCTTAGGCGTGACCCCGATCCCTACCCCCCTCTTGTCCAACACGCTCCCCGATTTTATCGACTACGCCTTGGCCGAAGAAAAAACCTTAAAAGTTACTCTTTTCGCCGTCATGACAACGGCTTTTCAAGCCGTTCCCATCAGCTTTGACCAAAAGGTTTGTGATCTCACGCGCCGCGTTATGGACGCCGTACCTGAAAGAACGATCCAGCGCCTATTCCAGCAAGCAGGAACCCAATTCAAAAAGCTTTGGATCGAAGGGCCCTATACCGCCCCCGCTTCCATCGGCAAGGCGGCACACGCACCCGTGAGAATTGGCGCCCTAATCCAACAAGAGAAGGGGGGCTGCTGCTCCATCCTTCACTGGCAAACGCCCAAGGGGCCAGAGAATGAAGAAGCCTCCAGCGCCCTTACGATTGAAGGCTGGTCTGTCAAGGATCTCCCCCACGAAAAAAAGGCGGCCTCGACGCCCTTCGCGCCTAAGGATGTCCAACAAGCCATCAAGCGTGATATCAAAAATTTTGTGACAGCCCTGCTTGTTTTAAGCCGCGCCCGCACCGACGTTGCCAAGGACGCCGGCCTCGATGGGTTCGATGTGCTTAGCGCTATGTTGATGGAAAGCAACGAAGGCCTTCCCGTCAAGCCCCCCTTTATCCGCGAGCCCAACCCCGACTGGAAGGCCACCCGCATTGACGTAACGCAAAGAAAAGCGCGCGTCGTTGGCGCAATGCGCACCTTTGTCCTTAGCGAAAAAAGCCAACAATGGGAGTGCACCAAGCAAACCATACGCGATAGCTTTGACGACCTGCTGACCCCCGACAATTTCTTTGCCCTCAACCGCGAAGTCGCCATGGCCGCCAAAGATATGTTTGGACAAGGCGTCACCGCCCGCGCCTTCCGCGTGGCGCAATCGCGCCCCATTCCCAAGCCCGTCAACGAAGGAACCTATTTCCGCAGCGAGCATGTTCGCATCGATTTATTCTGGGAGGAAAAAGACCCCGCCAAACGCGCCCTACGCAATGCGGCCTATCAGTTGACGGCGACAAGGGCACGTGAGGCGTCCATCAATATCAATGACCGCAACACGCTTGTGCTGACCGTCCCCGAAGCCGCCCATCGCTCAACCGCCGCGCTTACGCTCTAAGAACCGCGCCGACCGCTTTTTCCGCCGCCTGCGTGATGGCCTTGGAAAGGCCTTCCAGCTCGCCGTCCGTCAGCGTGTGATCGGCAGGCTGCAACGTCACGGATAGCGCTAGCGACTTCTTGCCCGCTTCAACGCCTTTGCCCTGATACACGTCAAAGATCGTGACGTCGCGGATCAGCACCTTGTCCGCTTTCTTGATCGCGGCGATCAGCTTGTCCGCGCTAGCGCCCTCGTCCAACACAAAGGCAAAGTCACGCGCGACAGGTTGCAACGCTTCCATCTTCAAAAGCGGTTTGGCTGTGCCCGCGCTACGCGGCGCGGGGACGTTGCCAAGGAAAACCTCACTCGCCACCATCGGCGCGGCAGCATCGCAGGCAGCCAGAATGTCCGGATGCACCTCACCGAAATACCCCAGCAAAACGGGCCCAAGCCGCAAAGAACCGCTGCGGCCCGGATGATACCAAACGGGCGCTTTCGCTTCCACCTGCACGGAGGCCATCGGTGCGCCCGCAGCGGCCAACGCTGCCAGAGCATCAGCCTTGGCATCGAACGCATCGACAGCGCGGGCCTTATCCGCCCAATGACGCGGCGTTTGCCCCGCCCTTAGCGTCGTGGCGACAAGCGCCTGCCCTTCCGGCGTTTGATCCTGATAAGTCGGGCCAACTTCAAACAAGGCGACATCGCCATAGCCGCGATCCGCGTTGCGCTTGGCGGCCAGCACAAGATTCCCCACAATGGAGGAGCGCATGACATCCAAATCAGAACTGATAGGATTGATCAGGCGAAGCTCATCCTTCACGGGGCCAAACGCCGCCGCAACCTGCGAGGACATAAACGACCACGTCACCGCCTCTAGCAAGCCGCGTACCGCCAGCGCACGCTTCACTTGCGCAGCCCTGCGGTCGATCAAATCCAAAGCGCCCTGCGTCACCACGTCCTCACGCGGCATCGAAGTCGCCGGAATATGCTCATAACCCTTGATGCGGATAATCTCTTCCGTAATGTCCGCCGCGCCTTCCACATCGCCGCGCCAGCTGGGCGGCGTGATTGTCCAGTGGCCTTCCGCCTTCTCGACCGTGAAGCCGAGCGTCATCAGAATCATTTCTTGCTCATCGGCCTCGACATCAACGCCGATAAACTTCAGCATCTTGGCGGGATCATAACGAACAACGTGCGTGACCGTCGGCACATCGCCCACCACCAGCCGCTCGCTCACCACCGTTTGATCGTTCCCGCAGAGCGCAAGGATCATCTGCGTGGCCAGATCCGCGCCATCAATCACAAACTCAGGATCGACGCCGCGCTCAAACCGGTAACGCGCGTCCGATGTCACGCCCAAAGCGCGACCCGTCTTGGCGGTACGCGAAGGATTGAAATATGCCGATTCAATCAGCGCATCGGTGGTCGAGTCCTCACACCCCGATGTCTCACCCCCCATAATACCCGCCAACGACAAAAAGCCCGTCTCATCGCCGATGGCTGTCATGCCCTCTTCCAGAGTGTATTCCTTGTCGTTCAGCGCCTTGAACGTCTCGCCGCCCTTGGCGGGACGCACCCACAAATCGCCCTTCAGCTTGGCGCAATCGAACACATGCAAGGGTCGTCCAAAATCGAACGTGATATAGTTGGTGATATCGACCAGCGCCGAAATGGGGCGCAGGCCAATCGCGCGAAGCCGCGCCTGCAACCACGCCGGAGACGCACCATTCGTTATTCCGCGCAAAGACCGCGCCACAAACAGCGGGCAGTGATGTTTTTGCTCCACCGGAAAATCAAGGCTCACACCCACGCAGCAAGGCTCCGTTCCCTTGGGCACAGCAATCTGTAACGACTTGAGCGTTCCCATGCCAGCGGCGGCCAAGTCCCGCGCGATGCCGCGCACGCCCGCACAATCTGCGCGATTGGGAGTCAGGTTAATCTCGATCACAGGATCGGCCACGTCCACCACATCGATAAACCGAGCGCCAACAGGCGCATCGTCCGGCAGCTCCATAATGCCCGATGCGTCACCGTCCAGCCTCAATTCCGCCGCCGAGCACATCATGCCTTGCGATTCCTGCCCACGGATTTTGCTCAGCTTAAGCGCCTGCCCACTCGCAGGGATCACGTCGCCCGCGCGCGCTAAAACGGTCTTCAGCCCCGCCCTTGCGTTGGGAGCGCCGCACACGACCTGAATCAGCTCACTGCCCGTGTCCACGCGGCAGACCTTCAGGCGATCCGCATCGGGGTGCTTGTCCGCCGCAATGATCTGCGCGACCTTGAACGAAGCCAGCGCCGCCGCGTGATCTTCCACGCCTTCGACTTCCAGCCCAATCGCGGTCAGCTTGTCACACAGCGCCGTCAGCGTGGCCTCGGTTTCCAGATGCTCTTTAAGCCAAGAGAGAGTGAATTTCATTTCGCACACCTTTGTTTGAAAGGATCAACAACAGTAACGCCACACGGCACAATTGCATTGGGCCGTTGGGGCGCAAGCATATAGACCTGCTCCGCACCTTCCGTTTTCCGCTGCGTGGCCATCGGATCGCCCAGCGGAGCCTTTTCGCCATGAACATACCCTTCATCGACATAACCCACGCCGCGCAAGCCATGAAGATGCCTCACCCAGCAATTGCCCGGATTCTTTTCTGAATCGAGCCATTCAGGCGCATAACGCATCCACCCCATTTCATAAGCCCGAACCGTTAGGCCGTGGCTAACGATCACCGCGTGGCGAATGTCGCGTGAGAGATAATCATCAATCACTGTACGGAAATGTTGCTTGACGCGGATCACAACGTCCAGCCGCGTTTCACCCAACGGGGCCGTTCCGTAAATGCGCCCTAAAAACTTTTTATGCCGATTATAATTCTCGGCCTCTTCAGGATGCTGCGCCTCGAACTCTTCATCCGTCAACCCATCAAAGAGGCCTGCCTTCTGTTCAATTAAAAAAGGATCCTCACGATAGGTGATAACCCCCGATGTCGGATCAAATTTCTGACCCAACTCATAAATAACACCATGGGCTGTTTGGCGCGTTCTGTAATAAGGGCTGTTCCACACGCGAATCGCGCCGAAACCTTCTGGATCGGCGTCATGTTCCGCACGAAGACGCTGCGCCAAAAACGCGCCAGCGCCATACGCCTGATCGATCCCTTTGGCCGTCAACCTTATCGCGTGATCGGCAACTTCCTTATAGCGTGAGCGCCGCACATTGCCTTCCGTCTCGCCATGCCGAACGAGATAAAGGTTCAACTCTTTTCTCTCTTTGTGCGGTTCCATCACGCCCCCATCGCCGGATTGGGAATATCCAAAGGCACGAAGCCGTAATGTTTCAGCCAACGCATATCCGCCTCAAAGAACGTGCGAAGGTCAGGAATGCCGTATTTCAGCATCGCAAGGCGTTCGATCCCTGTGCCAAAAGCAAAGCCCTGATACTTGTCGGGATCGACGCCGCAGTTGCGCAGCACGTTGGCGTTCACCATCCCACAGCCACCGATCTCCAGCCAATCACCATAGTTGCCCAGCTTCAGCTCCCCGCCCTTGCGTGAGCAACCAATATCAATTTCCGCGCTTGGCTCTGTAAACGGAAAGTACGAAGGCCGAAACCGCAAAGGCAAATCCTCGATTCCAAAAAACGCCCGCAAGAAATCCAGAAGGCAACCCTTCAGATGACCCATATGCGTTTTCTCATCGATCACAAGGCCTTCGAACTGGCTAAACATCGGCGTGTGAGTCATGTCGCTATCACAGCGATACGTCCGTCCGGGCGCGATGATGCGAATAGGCGGCGTTTGCCCCATCATCGTCCTGATTTGCACGGGCGAGGTGTGCGTGCGAAGTACCGTCGCCATGTCGCCCTGAGGCGGCATATAAAACGTGTCTTGCATCTGCCGCGCGGGATGTTCGGGCGGGATGTTCAGTGCGGTGAAATTATTCCAGTCCGTCTCGATATCGGGGCCCTTGGCAACCTTAAATCCCATCGCGGCAAAGATCGTGACAATCTCATCCAGCGTTTGCGTGATCGGATGGATGCGTCCCTCGCTCTCGCCACCCCGCGCAGGCAGGCTGATATCGATGCGCTCCTTCTCCAGCCGCGCCGTGAGCGCCGCCGCCGCCAGCGTTTTACCCTTGACCTCTAGCGCCGCCGTGACCGCCACCTTAACCTCGTTCAGCGCCGCGCCCATGGCTTTGCGCGCGTCGGGATCAAGGCCTCCCAAGGCCTTCATCATCTCGGTCAGCTTGCCCTTTTTGCCCAAGGCTTCGACACGCACAGCCTCCAAAGATGCGCTATCGCCTGCGCCTTCGATGGCTTTGATCAAATCACCTTGCAGTTTTTTCATCTCGTCGTTTGACATGGGATCCTCCCCTTTTCTTTATCTTCGATAACGCGTAGTTCAAAACACGCCGTCATTGCGAGCGGCGCGAAGCAATCCAGCCGCGCCGCGTCTGCGGCGCATAAGACTCTTGTGCCTCGCAGACGCTCGGCGCTGGATCGCCACGCTCCCGTTGGTCGCTCGCGACGACGAACCCGTCGAAACAAAAACGGAGATCCCGCCGCCTTGGCTGGATCCCCGCAAGTGTGTCAGTGGTCTGACGGTCTTTTATCGCTTACGCTTAAGCGGCTTTGTCCAACTTGGTCTTCACCTGATCGACCAGCGCCTTAAAGGCTGTGGGCTCTGTCGCGGCGAGGTCCGAAAGCTGCTTGCGATCCAGCTCGATACCCAACAGCTTAAGCCCGTTGATAAATCGAGCATAGGTCAGGCCATATTCACGAACGCCCGCGTTGATGCGCACGATCCAAAGAGCGCGCATTTCGCGCTTCTTGGCCTTGCGATCACGATAAGCATAGCGCAGCGCCTTCTCAACCTTTTCAATCGCAACGCGAAAGCAAGTGCTGGCGCGGCCACGATAGCCGCTGGCGAGCTTGATAATTTCTTTGTGTCTTGCGTGAGAGGTCACGCCCCGTTTTACACGTGCCATGGTATGACCCCTCCCTTAAGGACGCAAAAAGTGTGTGATAATTTTTTCGCCATCAGCCTTGAAAAGGATAAAGCCTTGACGCGCTGTGCGCTTCATTTTCTGGGAACGCTTGCGCATACCGTGGCGCATACCGGCCGCCCCGCACTTGACCTTGCCAGAGCCGGTCACGCGGAAACGCTTTTTGGACCCGCTATGGGTCTTGAGCTTAGACATTTCATTTTCCTTTTGTTAATCGTTTCGTTTACGAAGCAGTCCGGCATGTCTATGGCGCAGATCGTGCTAAGAGAGGGGCTTTTCTACCGATTCCCCACAGAGAAAGCAAGAGAAAAGGGAACAGCGGTCAGAGATCAGAGTTCAGAGTTCAAAGATCAGAGACGCTAATTGGTTAACAAGCCCCTGAAGGATCAAGGGGTTAACTCCACTCGGCAGGGGCGGCAGCTCAACCGATCGTAACCCTTATAGCGCCAAACGACGACGCCATCCGAGAAGCGGACGCCCCACACGTGTGTAGAAAAGTCACGACGCTCCGTGCAGGACCAGTAATAGTTGGGAACCATGGGAGAAGGAGCGTTGTCTTCCGTCGTAAATGTCCCCTTGAAGTCCCCTTCGTTCTGAAGGCCGTAGAGATGCTTGTCGCGTGAGTCTTTTTCATCAACATCTTTGCCATGCAAAAGATCGCGTGTAGGGATAAACCACTTGCCTATAGCACTTCCATCTTTCAGCGCACCATAGAGCGCGGTATCGTTCTCACAATAGATACCATCATAACCATGCCAGTTGCGGCGGTTACCAACTTCCTTTGCCGCATTTTCAAACGTGCGGCAGTTCTTGCCGGAAGTGTCCGACGGGTCGAGATCCTCAGGCGCGGCGAAGACGTTAAATTTTTTGCCAAGCAATTTGCCACCCCTGTCCTTGGGCTGCCATGATCCAAAATAGATGCCTTTGTCCCCAATCATCTTGCCGATATGTTCGGGGCCAAGAACCTCAACCTTGGGCTTCGGAACCGTGGGGGTAGGGCACGAAAGGGTAACGCACTTCTTAAAGTTTCTTTGCGCCGCCGCCTTCACCTTGGGATGGGCGCTGTTCAGTCCCTCTAAGATCAATTGATTCAAAAGGCCGTTTGTCTCTGCAGCCGGCGCGTTTTGAAGGGCGGCCGCGATCACGTCTTGCGTCCTAATTTCTCTTTTTATATTGGGAGGGGCGTCGTTTATTTTCATCACTGAGAGTAGTGCATCATCTAAAGAAAGAGCCCTCGCGGCAAAACCAGCGCCAACCGTCGTCAAGGCCTCTTTGACAACGCTTTCTGATTTTGCGGTTATGGCCAAATTGAGGGCTTCTTTGGAAAACGCCCCTTTAGTAAAACTGCCTTTTTGAATACAAACAGCCATGAAGCGCAACACACGATCAGCCTTCGTTTCATCGGATAAATTAGAAAAAGTGCCCGCCAGAAACGCATACGGATTGATTCTATTGACGTTATTGACGTTGCCGCACGCATCAAAAACGGCCGCCACGTTACGTAGCGCCATAGCCCTTACCGCCTTGTCGTCGTCCAAAAGGGCAATCGTAAAAGAGGCTTTGTAAAGATGGGATTGATGGTAAGTATCATGTTTGACAAAAACATGAACCAGCCGTTCTCGGTTAAGGCGGGCTTGGCGAGGAAAAGACTGGAGATCTGTGTCCAAACAAATCGCAAGCTGTTGACAATTTTTCGCGCTCCCTTTTCTGGCAATCGCGGCAAGCACGGCATAGGCTCCCTTGACATAATTCTTTTCTTGGGCGAACAGCGCGTTCGCAAAGCAGGACGTAACCACGATGAATGGAACCTCCGCAATAACGCCCCGATTAATGCGCCGCGCCAACTTGGTATAAAAATCGGCTTTTGTTTCCGTCGTCTTTAAGGCCGCAAGGACATAAGACGCTTCCAAAATGTTTTTCGCCTTCATGATGCTCTCCACGTTTCAAAATAATTTCGATGTCGAAAAGGGCGCTCGCCGCACCCACTGCAACTGTTTCTATACCGCGCAGATGGCGAAAATAAAAGAAAAGTCTATGGTTAATAAAAGGGGCTTTCCCCCTAAGAAAAAGCCCCTCGTCTGTAATCTTTAAATCTTGGATCGGCACAGGATTTTTGCAAAAAGCCAAAGCCGAGGCGAGATTTACGCCGCCTTCTCGTTCAACCAAGCCACCAGCGCCTGTTTGGGGATTGAGCCAACTTTGGTTTCCACCATCTGGCCGTCTTTAAACAAAACCAGCGTGGGAATGCTGCGAACGCCGAATTTTCCGGGCGTTTCGGGGCTTTGATCAACATTCATCTTGACGATGGTGACCTTGCCCGCCATCTCGCCAGCAATTTCTTCAAGAACGGGGCCCAGCATACGGCAAGGGCCGCACCATTCAGCCCAAAAATCAACCAGCACAAGGCCGGAAGCCTTCAAAACGTCGGACTCAAAGGCCGCGTCGGTAATGTGCTTGCAATTTTCTCCCATAGGGCGATTCCTTTCGAGTAATGTTTTCTGTCCTCTTTACATAAGCGTTGCGAGGCCTTCATTCAAGCCCTTCGTCGGGGGGGAAACTTTGGACACAGCTCCGCACAGCAATGTCAATAGCAGAAACGTCCCCTTGAGTCAAGGGAAAAATGCAGGCTGTGGTGTTTTTTATTGTCTTGATATATCAATATGATGGGTAATTTCCATTAGTTTTGGCTCATAAGTCCACAACAAAAAGCACCGGACAAGGCAATCCGGATACACGGCCCTGAGCACTGTGCGATAGGCTTCCATCTGCGCCCTATAGGCGGCGGGGATAAAGGCCGGATCGTCAGGCGGTGGGCGATTGGTTTTATAGTCCACAATCCAGACCTCGCCCTCCACCAAGGCCAAGCGGTCCACCTGCCCCGCAATGAGGCGGGAGCCAGACAGGCCGATCACGGGAACCTCGGCGCGGGAGCCCTTTGCAAACAACGGCGCAAAACGCGGATTGTCGATAAGGCGCAAGGCCTCATGCGCGATTTCCTTTTGCGCGGCGGGGGTCAGGCGGTGCGCGGGCTGAGCCAACAGACGCAAGGCAGCCTGCTCCCTCTCTTCCACCGCAACATCGGGAAGGTTTTGCAGCAAGCGATGAATCAAGCGGCCCCGCGCAAACCGCGCATCCTGTGGCGACACGGACGGCGGAACCGAGCTTTCCTCCGCCTCACTGGGACGCGAAGGCACTAGCGGACGCGGCGGCAAAGGCTCTGGCCGTGGCGGCGCAAACAGCCAAACGGGAAGCGATGGCGCGGGGGCCTTCTCCTTTTTTTCTTTTGCGCCTTTTATCAAGAGACTCGCGCTCACCGCATAGTCCGCCAGCACAATCGCAGGCGGCAACAGAGCGGGCGGCTCGCCCACCAGAACATCCGCCTGATGATGGGGTGCAAGGGCGCGGGAAGCTAGCGCGTACCACGAGTCAACGTCTTCCTTTTTTTTGCTGTCGTCCTTTGCCTCGCTTTTGGCAAAGCCGCCAATATACAGCCTGTCCGCCGCACGAGTCATCGCGACATAAAACAAGCGGCGATGTTCCTCAAGCTGGCGCGTTCGCGCCTGCCCTCGCAAAGAAGCCAGCCGCGCGTTTAACGGCTCACGCGGAATGTAAAACGGGACGCCCGCTCCCTCATCCCACAAAAGCTTGGGCAGCTTGCCGCGACTGGGCACAAGGGCGGCATCGGGCAAAATCACAACGGGAGCCTCTAGCCCCTTTGAGCCATGCACCGTGATAACGCGCACGCGGCCCCCTGCGGCCTCCATCTCACGCTTGATCTCGGCCTCGCTTTCCGTCAGCCAGTGCAAGAACGCCTGAAGCGACGGGGCGTGGCGCGATCCATACTCTTCGGCAGCGCCCAGCAGTTCATCCATCGGGTCTTCGGCCTGAGCACCAAGGCGCGTCGCCATCGCCCGCCGACCACTGACCTTATCCGCCGGACAAGGATCGCTAAGAATCATCATCAAGAGCGCCAACGGCGATAGACCATCAGCCCTCACCAGCAAAGCGCGAAGATAAGCATGAACAGGGGTAAAAGAAGGGGACGCCACCTCGCCCAAGCGCTCCCACAAACTTTTTGTACCGCGCCCAATGGCCAACTGCATCAACGCGTCTTCGCTCACGCCCATAAGCGGCCCACGTAAAACGGTCGCCAGAGTCAAATCATCCTGCGGCAGCAAAAGAAACTGCAACAGCGCCATTAAATCCATCACGGCCAACTGCGTTGTCAGACGCATGCGATCCACGCCCGACACGGCCACATCAACTTTTTTCAACGCGGCCACCAAATGCGGCACAAACGTGCCGCGCTTTTGCACCAGCACCATCACGTCGCCATACGTCATCGGACGATCGCCCTTTTGATCGCGATCATAAACGGTTTGCCCCTGCGCCACCCACGCCTTGATCTGCGCGGCAATGGCCGCCGCCAATTGCGCGGCAGGATCGGGCGCAGCGCTGTAGCCCAAAGGCATTCCCCACGCGATAGGCTCCTTTAGCCCCGTTGGCTTTTTCTCTTCATCCTCGGCGGCAACCTGCAAAGGCCAAACCTCCACCCGCCCTACGCCGCTTGTGCGAAAGGCCTGATGCTCGACAGGCTGCGTGGATACACCGCGCCGCGCCGCCTCCTCCGCGAAAACACAATCGACCGCGCGAAGAATGGCGGGGGCCGAGCGAAAAGAAACGCTTAGCGGAACCGCACGGAAAGGCTTGCCCGATTCCGTGACCAGCTTTTCAAAATAGGCCCGCATCTTGGCGAAGACGGCAACGTCCGCGCCCTGAAAACTATAGATCGATTGTTTTTCATCGCCGACGACAAAGGCGGTGCGGCGCACGCCGCTGCGGGCGCTTTCACCGGCAAAAAACTCGCTCGCCAAGGTCTGCACAATGCTCCATTGCGCGGGGCTGGTATCTTGCGCTTCGTCCAGCAAAATATGATCAAGGCCGCCATCCAGCTTATACAAGACCCACGCGGCGCTCCCCGCACGGGATAAGACGGCGCTGGCCCGCTCAATCAGATCATCAAAATCCAGCGCGGCGCGGCTGGCCTTTCGCGCCGTATAAATCTCGACCATCCGCCAAGACAGCGTCAAGGCGGCGGCGGTTTCCTGCGCGATGCGGCAAGTATCGCGCCGCTCCATCAAGCGCACGATCCGCGCCTCTTCCGCCCGCAAGGTTTTCTCAAGCGTTGGGTTCGCCTCCACCAGCTTTTTGTTGGCAACGTCTTTGAACGGCTGCCCCTCGCTTGTCAAAAACGCCCGCGCATAAATATCCAATGAGGCTGCGCGTTCTGCCTCATCCTTTTCCAACCAGTCCAAAATAATCTGCGCGTGTTTAATAAAAGTGGGCGTGCCCTTTTCCGCCAGCTCTCTTGCCGCCGTTAAAAGCGCGGCGCGATCAAACGCGCCGTCCCGCACCGCCGCCGCATCGAACAGCGCGGGCGTATCCTGCGGCTCTAGCTCTAACGCGCTACGCATCGTTTGGATAAGCGCGGGCAACCCGCCCGCCTTGGCCGCCGCACCCTGCACGCGCGGCGCTTGCTTGCCAATATCGCGAAGCAACGCATCCAGCGTTTCTTCGGCCATCCCCTCAATCAAGGTCGCAAAGGCCTGCGCAACAGAACCCTTTTTCTCCCGCGCGATTTCCTGCAGCAAATCACCGCGTGCCTCCTGCCACAGCGCATGTGCGTCCGCTTCTTCGATCACCGAAAAAGTGGGGGGCAGACCCGCTTCTAACGGAAAGCGGCGCAAGATTTCCTGCGCAAAGGCATGGATCGTGACAAAGCGCATCCCCCCCGCGCAGGACAAAACACTGGCGAACAAACGCCGCGCCCGCTGCCGCTGTGCCTCTTCGGTGGGCATCCCCAACAGAGCATCAAGATCGTCTTGCAGCTCGCGCGCCTCGCACACCGCCCAGCGCGAAAGGCGCTGCGTTAGGCGAATGGCCATCTCGGCCGCCGCCGCACGGGTGAAGGTCAGGCACAAAATCTTTTCCGGCTTCACCCCGTCCAAAAGGAGGCGCGTAACACGATCCGCCAGCACCTTCGTCTTGCCCGATCCCGCCGACGCGCCGACCCATGCCGACACGGCGGGATCCGCTGCGGCGCGTTGCAGGGCGCTCACATCACCGGAAAAAATCTTTTCCTTTTTAGGTTCGGCCAAAGAAGTGGGCTGAAGCTTTTCCATCATTCAGCCTCCCCCTCTGGCTCATCCCCTTGTTCACCGCGCCCTTCGGCGAGGCGCGCCAAATGCGCATAATCGTCATAGCGCGGCGCGACGTGGGGACGCGGCACAGCCTCATACGGCGTAGCGGGATCGGCAAAGGCACGCACTAAATTCTCTAGGCCCTCTTGCGCCAACGCGCACTGCGCCTCTAGTGTTTTATTAAAGGCGACAATTTTCTTGCTCTCATCCTTTTCTTGCAAGGCCCAATAGGCCACATCGGCCACGTCCACCGCTTTCTGCCCGTCAAACGCCCCCGCCTGCGCCATCAAGGCCAGAAGGGTCAGTTGAGGCTCATACCCCGCCAGAACTTTTGTGCGCGAAGGAGCGGCCCCCGTTTTGTAATCGATAATCTGGGCGCTGCCGCCGGCAAGGCGATCCAACCGATCCGCACGCCCCGTCAAGGTAAGCGCCCCGCCCGCAACGCGCATGACGCCATCGGCCTCAACCGCGAGCGGCGTGATACCTTCCGCGCGTCGCGTTTTTTCATTTTCCACAAACCATGCGGCTAGGCGCTCAAACCGAGGCCACCAGAACGCCGCCACTTGCGGCCTGTCGTCAAACGGCGCAAACGCCTCGCGCCCATGGGCAAGGAGGCGGGCAAAAGCGGTCGCCTGAAACGCATCTGTATTTTCTTCAAGCTCCCCCCCGTCACTCCCGCGCAAGCGGGAGTCCCGTTTTCTTTTTTCAACACACGGGATCCCCGCTTTCGCGGGGATGACGATAGGGGAAACGGCAGGAAAAACATTTTGAGAATTAGCCATCTCCTCCTTCACAAACGCCTCTAACGCGGCATGAACGATAGTCCCGAAATCAGAAGGGGAGGGGTCGGCATCGATAGGGTCCAGCTTTTTCAACTTCAAAATATGCTTGGCATAAATCGCATACGGGTTGCTAAGCCACGTTCCGATTTCCGTCACGGAAAGTTTCTTGGGCCGCGCGTCAAGCGGCGGGCAAGGACGCGGCGGCTCGAAAGCAAGCGGTGGCGTGTCAGGGGCATCCATCCCCCGCGCCCACACGCGCCACGGCAGCGCTGGCGATAACGCTGCCTCACCATATCCTGCGGCTTGCAATACCGCGCCCAGTTGAAGCCAGAAGCGGGACGGCACAGCGGGCGCACCGCCCACGCGCCTTGCGCGGGTTATCATCACCTGTGGCGCACTGGCAAGCTGCGCGAAGTCATGAGCGCTAAGCCCAATGCGCCTTTCCGGCAGCGGCAACCCCAATTGTTTTTTCATAGGGCGCGAAAGCCACGGATCGATGGCGGCTTGAGGCGGCCATGTGCCCTCATTCAGGCCCCCCAGAATAATCAGATCGTAATGCAGCAAACGCGCTTCCAAAGGCCCCAGAACGTGCAAACGCGGGTGCTGGCCATAGGCAGGACGCACGACAACCTGATGCGCGATTTCTTCAAACAGCGACAGATACTCCGCCCCCGTCACGTCCATAAAGTCATGACTGGCGATGCGCCAATCATCCAAGGCCAGCACCGCCGCCTCGCCATCCTCGCCGCACCACAGACGCGCCGCGCCCGCTTCACTCTCGCTTTGCGCCAAGCCTTCGGCCAGCGCCAGATGCGCGTCGAGCCACGCCGCTAAAGACTTTTTCTCGCGCCAGTTTTCCGAAAGAGGCGACAACAAAGCACGCAGCCGCGCCAGCCATGCTGCGCCATCCTCGCTCATCTTTCCCTTGCCTGTTAGGACATCCGCGCGGCGCACGCCCCGCCACAGCTTGACCTCGGCCTCCTGCGCAAAGGCGCGGCACTGTGCTGGTGTCTGGCCTAGCGCGGCCAAAGGATGTTTCAGCAAGGTCAAAAACTCAATCGCGCCCGCATTGCTTGACGCGGCCTTTAGCGCATCGATCAGAAACCGACCAACGGGCAACACATCCAGCGACGCGCCCGCCGAATCATTCACCTCAATCCCCCAGCGGGTCAGCGCCGCCGCGACCCGCGCGGCCAAGGCACGATCAGGCGTGACCAGCGCCGCCGTTTTGCCCGCTTCCTCTAACGCGGCGCGAAGGCGCAGCGCGATCACGTCGGCCTCCTCACGCGCGTGATCCAGCGTCAGCGCCTCAAAGCCCGTGACGGCTTCGGGCGGAATCTCTTGCGCCGACAAATGCTGCCAGCTTTCCGTGACCTCAGCGGGACGCATCGCTTCTTGAAGCAGGCGCACACGCGGCGTCGCGGCGATCTTGTCAGAAAGATCATCCCACACCCGCACGCCCTCACGCGCAAAGCCCGACTCGTCCAGCCACGCTTTCATCGTGAATTGCGGATGCGTTTCGCCAACCGCCTGCCACGCGTCTTCCGGCAACGATAAATCCAGCGCGGGCAAGATCACCTCACCCTGCGCAAGACTTGCAATCGTCTTCATCAGCCGCCCGACGGCGGGCTGTGAGCCTGTGGAGCCCGCCGCAATAATCGGCACATCAGGCGGCAAGGCTGCCCACGCCTTTCCCTGACGATCCAACACCGCCGCACGGCGCGATGCCGGATCGACGCACCCTTCCTCTTGCAGAACCTTGGGCCACGCCGCCGTCACAATTTCCAAAAACGACAGAGTCTCTTGCCAGTGCTGCGCATAGTTGTCGGGAACCAGCGTTTTCAATTGCGCCAAATCGCAGCCCGTCGTTTGCGCCTGATCAAGCAGCGCGGCCAACGCCGCCGCCAATGAAGCCGCCTGATCCAGCGGCAGCGCCGCATCCTTTTGCGCGATTAGCCGCGTCAACAACATCTGGCGGCGAAGCGGTGTGATCGCGGGCGGCAAATCGTCCAAAGCGCCCGCGGCCATAAAGTCCAGCGCATCTTCTTCCACATCGCCCAAGGGCTGCATGCGTGGCAACAGCGAAGCCCGCGCGTCTGTCTCTTGCAAAAACGCTTCGCGCAGAGCACGGCAAGCGCGACGCGTTGGCAAATAAATCTGCATGGCGGCCAAGGCCATCGGATCGCCGCCTGCACGGGCCAACAACCCACGCGCCAGCGCCGTCACAAAACAACTGTCCGCGGGAAGGGTGAAAACGCCGCTCATCGCCAGCCCTCACCGTTTTCAAGAAGGCGGTTGGCCTCGGCCAAATCTTCGGGCGTGCCGACGTGATAGCACGCGCCGTCATGGACAAACCCGAACAGCCTCCCCCGCGATTCCGCCAGATCAAAAATCACATTGTTCGAAAAATGTGTTTCGCTCACCTCATCATACAGCGCGGGGTTAACGATCATGGCGGAAATGAACACGACATTCCGCGCAGGGACGTCCACGCCCGCCCGCGCCAGCGAACCGTCTGCCCGCACCCTAAAATCACCCTTGCCGGAAAAGCCCCGCGCCTTACCACGCGGCATGACCAGCAGCAAAACATCCATCGCCTTTGAATCCCACGCCTGCGCCAACCGCACCAGCGCAGGCGCGTCCCCCTCCGTCATCGGCATATCGCCCGCAAGGACAAAGAAGGGCTTGCCCGAAAAATATGCCAGCGCTCTTTTGATACCGCCGCCCGTTTCCAGAATTTCATCTTCTCGCGACAAAACAATGTCGCTGGCCGTCAGGCCTTCGCAATGCGTGACAATCTGATCCGCCAAATAATGCGCGTTAACGACAAAGCGCGTGATCCCCGCCGCCTTCAAATGATCGAGGGCGTGATCCAGCATCGCCCGCCCGCCGACCTTCAGCAAAGGCTTGGGCGTCGTGAGCGTCAAAGGCTGCATCCGCTTGCCAAAGCCTGCCGCCAAAACCATGCCCGTATCGCTAAGGAAGGGAAAAGCTGTCGTCATAGCCCCATCACCCCGCACGCCTTGGCCCAGCGCCTTACGGGCGCAAGCGCCTCATCTTGCAGCAACGATTGAACCGCATCCGTCACGCGCGGGATCATCGCGCCACGCCCCAGCTTGACGAGAATCCCAAGGATGCGCGTGTGGCGCTGCGCGGCATAGACCCGCGCCGCTTGCAGCAAGAGAGTCTTGTCCACCACGGGATGCAGCGCGTGATACGCCGCGACAAAAGCGGGCAGCCGCGCAAGGCCGCCATCGCGCCGCACGTCTTCGCACCACGAGGCAAGGTCGTACGCAATAGGGCCGATGCCCGCGTCCTGAAAATCAATCACGCCAAGGGTCTGCTTTGCTACGGGCGAGGACAACAGCATCGCGTTGTCGGGCATAAAATCGCGCAGCAACAGTGTGCATGGCAACGCCTTATCAAACGGCGCAAGAGACTCTTGCCACGCCGCAATGAATTCTTTTCGCTCCGCGTCCGTCGCGGCGCGTCTTGTCTCACGCGGGAAAGCAAAGTCCACAAACAGCGCCGCTTGCTCGGCCAGTAGAGCGGCATCAAAGCGAGGCAGCGCCAACCCTTCTGCTTGCGAAGGCAAAAAGTTTTTGTGCAGCGCCGCCAAAAGCGTTGCCGCGCCAGCATCGAACAGCGCGGGATTATGACCAGCTTCCAAAAGGCTCCCGACTTTGCCCTCACCAAAATCTTCCATCAAGACAAAGCCCGCCGCCACGTCCACCGCATAGATTTCGGGCGCAACGATTCCAATCCCGCGCAGCAGCGTGGCGAGCGCGGCAAACTCTTTTGTTTTTTGATCGGGCGCAGCAGTCATCAAAATCGCGCTCGGTATCTCTTGCCCCTCGCGGGTCAGCCGATAAAAACGGCGCGAGGAAAAATCGGCAGCGACAGCGCTACGCGTCGCCTCGCCCCATCCGGCGTTTTGCAAAAAAAGGGCTAAGGCTTTTTCCGCGTCCATCATATGCCGCCTTCCAAAAGACGCGCTGCCCATGCCTCATCGGCCTCCATCGTCACGCGGCGCGTGCCATCAGCCTCGACAGAAAAACGAAGGGAAAGAATGCCACGCGGCAAATAGCTTTCCGCCTTTTCCGGCCACTCGATAACGGAAACGCCCTCGCCCAGCGCTTCGTCAAAGCCAAGCTCCTCGACCTCGTGCGGCGCTTTCAGGCGATACCAATCGAAGTGATAAACAGGAAAGCGCGGCGTTTCATAAACCTGCGCCAGCGTAAAGGTCGGGCTGGTGATATCGCCCTGAGCGCCCAACGCCTTGAGCAAAAACTGCGCAAACGTCGTTTTGCCCGCGCCCAGATCGCCACAGAGCGCGATCACATCGCCGCGGCGCAACAACGGCGCGAGCCGCTGCGCCAGCGCACGCGTCGCGGCCAAATCAGGAAGGGGGAGTGGCGAGCGCGGCGCGGCCATGGGCCTTACGCCTTGCCGAGCAACGGCGCTTCGTCCTTTTTCGGCGCTTTTTGCGGGAAGAAGCAGCTGATACGCGTGCCATCCGTCGCGTCGCTGAAAATCTCAACGCGTCCGCCATGAAGCTCCACAAAGCTCTTCACAAGGCTTAGGCCCAGCCCAGCCCCGCCTTGACGCAAATGATCGTTGGCGCGTTCAAACTTGCCAAAGATCCGATCACGGTCGTCTTCGGGAATACCAACGCCCGTGTCCAGAACGCTGATCACAACCCATTCGTCCTGCTGCCACGCGGCCAGAGCAATATGTCCGCCCGCAGGCGTGTATTTGATCGCATTGCTGATAAGGTTAAACAACACCTGCTTGACGCGCTGTTCATCCACCTCGAACGCGCCAAGATCCGAAGGACAATCAATCAGGATTTCGAGCGATTGCTGCCGCGCCCATTCCGCCGTCATCGCCTTGGCGTCGTTGAGCAGATCAGCCACGACAACAGACTGAAGGTCTAGGGTCATGCGCCCCGCCTCGATGGTGGCCAGATCCAGAACGTTGTTGATCAAGCGCGAAAGCTTTTCGCTTTCCGTCTTGATCGTCGTCGTATAATCCATCTGCCGTTCGTTGAGAGCGCCAAAATACTGCTCGACCAAAATCTCGGCAAAGCCCGTAATGGTGTTCAGCGGCGTGCGCAACTGATAGGACACGTTGGCGACAAAGTCGGACTTCAGGCGATCCGCCGTGGCCAGCGCCGCGTTGCTGGCGCGAAGGGCTTGCTCCACCTTCGCCGAGTCCGTAACGTCCAAGAAGCTGTTGAGTACCGAGCCATCGGGCAGCGGCACGGTCAGAAACTCGACAATCTTTTGATCCGTGCGCCCCATGCGACCCGAGCGCGGCATACGGTGAAGGGCTTTGCCGACCAGATCCGCTTTGCGCGTTTCCCAGTCATCGGTCGTCGAGACAAGGTCTTTGGCTTGCTCCAAAAAGTCCGCAACATGAGGCTCTGTTTCCAAGAAATCTTCCGGCAAGTCCCACAGCGTGGCAAGCGCCACGTTGGACAAGCGAATCTTGCCATCGGGACCAAACACGGCGATGCCTTCGGCCAGATTGTCAATCGTCTCGCGCTGCACGGCCATGAGCGTGTTGTACGATGTCTCCAACGCCAGCTGATCCGTGACGTTTTCATAAACGTACATAAGGCCTCCCAAAGGATGGGGCGCAACCATCACGCGCAGGCTGGTTTCATCGGGCAGATAAATCACGTCCTCACGCGGCTCTAAAAGCGAGGTGAAAAGAGCCAGCTGTTCTTTTTTGTACTTTTGGAAATCCACTTGTTCAGGAATACGGCGGCGCGCGCGCAAATCTTCCAACACATCGCTAAAGGTCGGCTTGCTGTCCAAAAAGACCTCTTGCGCCTCCCACAGCCGTTGATAGGCGCGGTTGTAAAACTCCAGCCTTTTGTCCGCGCTGTAAACGCAGATGGCGGCGCTAAGATGCTCCATCACCTCATGATACAAAACAAGATGGCGGCGAAGCTCCGCCTCTTTTTCCTCTTCCGGCGTCACGTCAAGAGCAAAGCCCAGCAGGGCGATGGGGCGAGGATCGTCCTTTTCCTTGATAAAGGGCTGCTCCACAATTTGCAGCAAGCGCCGCTGGCCATTCATCACCGCGTGATCGCGCACCTCCATCGCCTCACCCTTGGCCAAGACGGCGGCGGCCAACGTGCGCCCGCCCTTAAACGGGGGCGGCATCAATTCGTGCTGGTGCGCTAAAACACGTTCAGGCGTGCTATCCAAAACGCGGGCATAGGCCTTATTACACGCCACCAGCTCAAGATCGGCATTACGGCCCCATACGGGGAAGGGCAACGCATCAAGGCACGATCCCGCTCTGGCCCCCGAAACAACCGAGGTCGCCGTTGCGCAGCTCGCACCGCTAGATGTAGCTGCCGCAAGAGGGGCGACCTGTTTTTCGGACTGCGTCTCCGCGCTCTTTGGGCTTTCGTCTTTTACAGACGCGGGGAGGGCCATATCGTCGGCCTTCAAATCATAAAACCACAGCCCATCGATATGCGGCCCCTCGGTCCCTATGCGGAACCGCCGCCCATAAAGGCGCATCGGCCTTTTCCCTTGCACGGCCTGAATATCCTGCACAAACGGCTCACCCGACGTTTGAAGCTTGCTAAAGGCGGCCAGAAACGCACCGCTGTCCGTAATCGCGCCAATCAACTCATCCAGATGGGTCAGCTTCCCGATCCCAAAGCGCGCGGCGACCGCTTGCTCCTCACGCAGCAAGCCTTGCGGCGTAAACAAACAATAGCCCATGGGCGCATGGCGCAATGTTGCCTGAAGACGATCCGCAACGAACTTCAGATGGCGCAAAAGGCGGGCGTCCAGTGCCGCCTTCTTCCGCAGACTCCACAACGCGACCCCCTCGGCCACGGCAAAAACCATGGCGGCGGCGGCCAGCAAAAGGGGCCAGTCCAGCCCCAGCCCTGCGCCCGCAACGATGGCGAAAACAAGCACCACCGCCAAAACGGCAATCAAAGGGGCTTTTGTGAACAATGTCTTGGGCATAGGGGTCAAAAAACACACCGTAAAACGGAAAAAGAATCACCCAAGAGGAATAAGCCATATTGGCCGCGAAGGAAACAGGATTATGCCCATAGCGGTTCCGAAGGGATCGCGGCGTGATACGCCTTGACAAATATCGTTTATGTGTATACATTAAACGCATGATCTTTGAATGGGACGAAAACAAAAGCCGCTTGAACGACGAAAAACACGGACTCACGTTTTTAAAGGCGCATGATTTCGCGTGGGACAGGGCCGTTCTTTTTAATCGCACAAGACAGAGCGATGGGGAACAACGTTACGCTGCCGTCGGAGACCTTCACGGCAAACTACACACTATTATTTTTACAAAGCGCGGGGATAAATTTCGAATCATAAGCCTGCGCCGATCCAACAAACCAGAGGAGAAAGCCTATGCCCAGCAAAACACCTAGGCTCCGCGCACGCGCCGACGATGCGCCCCTTACCAAGCGTGAATTGGCAACAGCTCGCCCCTTGCGCGATGAGTTTCCCGAACTGGCCGCCTATAGCCGCTCACGCGCAAAAAAGGGAGAGCCGACCAAGAAGGCCGTCTCCATCCGCCTGTCGCCAGAGGTCCTTGCTTTTTACAAGGCCAAGGGCAGCGGCTGGCAAACGCGCATTGACGATACCCTTAAAGCCCTTGTCGAGGCCGTAAGGTAGGGGTATCTAAACGGGGCTTGGGGCTTGACGGGCTGGCGTCAGTTTTAGGGTAAGGCCGCGAACGCCTTCTTTGAAGCGCTCGGTCTGTCCGCCACCGCCCCTTTTGCGTGGCCAGTCCCACATATACTCGTAAGTGGCCAGAACTTCTTTAGAGCCACCAGCTATATAGCAATCCGTTAAACACGTAACAAGGCTAAGCGCAACAGAATACCCGTCTATCGGACTCCTTAGTGCGGGGGATAAATTCAGTGCCACACACAAGCCACTAAAAAGGGTCCCTGCGGCGAACACACACTGCATCGTTGAACGCCTTTTTTCACCACCATTACCCGCCAAACAAGTGTCTGGGAAGCAATACCAACTGGCGGCTCGCCCAACCTCTCTAGCAATAGCGAGCGCTACGAAATTCAAGGGCGATATAGGATTGCCGTAATAGGCATTGACCACCGCACCCGTCAACAACGCGCCATAAGTCAGCGTATCGCGCCATTCATTCGCCAACCGCCCTGCGGCCTTAAACTGTTCGATAAGGGGGGGTGTTTTAAATTCGGCCATAATAATTCCTCGGTTATTGCTTATGGTTAACTTCGCTTTTGTCGTGCAGAATAACATGCCGTTTCTGAAAGTAATAAGTAAAAAGGGGAAAGGCCATCCCTTCCGTCATCCCGCACAGCGGATGGCGCGGAGCGGCAGACGCATGATGCGGGACCTAGGGGACTGGGGTCAATGTTGCTTTTTAAAAAGCTTTCAACTAGGTCCCGCATCTACGCTCCGCTTCGTGCGGGATGACGAAAAGGAAAAAGGCTGCGCCACTCTCCCCTAAATGCTAAATCCTGAATGCTGAATGCTGAATGCTTTCTTCCGTCCCGCGCCTACATCGCCCTTGAAACGGGTGCGTCCTTAGCAAGGGTTGTCGTATCGAACAGCGAGGCCACGACGCGCACAGCCATGCGGTGAGGCGTAGTGAGGGTGATCGTGTAGCCTTCCCTTTTAACCAACCCCGCCTCTTCAAACGGCTTAAGCCGATCCAACGCGCCGACCAGAATGCTAAGGGAATAGTTACGGGCGCGGCAAAGGCTCTCCAGATTTACCTTCATCGTGCAGAGTAAGGATTCGATGATCGCGCCGCGCAGCTTGTCCTCGCCCTTCAGGCGAAGGCCGCGCGTGACGGAAAAGCCTTCGGCACGGACACGCTCTTGATAAGCCGCGACGTTGCGTTCGTTTTGGAAATAGCCTTGCCCCATGCGCCCGATGCTGCTGGCCCCCACCCCCAGCATGGTCGAGGCCTGATCGTCCGTATAGCCTTGAAAATTGCGGTGCAGCGTGCCCGCCTCCAGCGCCTTAACAAGCGAATCCGTAGGCCGCGCAAAATGATCCATGCCAATCTCAACCATGCCCGCCTCACGCAAAACGGCTCTCGCCGCCCCCTCCATCGCTAAGGCGGCATAGGGGCCTGGTAGAATATATTGTTCTAAAACCCGTTGGTGCTTTTTGGCTTGCGGCACATGCGCATAGGAAAAAAGCGCGATCCTGTCGGGCCGAAGCGCCAAGGCCTGCATCGCCGTTTGCGCGACCGAGGGCGGCGATTGAAGCGGCAGGCCATACATCAAATCAAGGTTGATCTTGCGGATTCCGGCCTCACGCAACAAAGAGCAGGCCCGCTCCACCTGATCGAAAGGCTGGATGCGCCCAATGGCCTTTTGCACATCAGGATCAAAATCCTGCACGCCCAAGGAAACGCGCGTGACGCCCAGCATCCCCAGCGCCTGCGCTTGCGCCCGTGTAATCAGGCGGGGGTCAAGCTCCATCGCGATTTCGGTCGCGTCGTCAAGGGCGAAGCGGCGCACCAACGAGCCCATCATCAAACCCAAATCCTTTTCCGACATCATGTTGGGTGAACCGCCACCAAAGTGGACGTGACTGACGCGACGGGAACGCGGCGCGGTAAGCGCGATCCCCTCAAGCTCACGATGCACTGAGCCAAGATAGGACGACACTTGCTCATGGTTTTGCGTGGCTTGCGTATGGCAGCCACAGTAAAGGCAAAGGGCGCGGCAATAGGGAATATGCAGGTAAAGGGAAAT
This sequence comes from Bdellovibrionales bacterium, assembly GCA_041662785.1. Lineage (NCBI taxonomy): Bacteria > Pseudomonadati > Bdellovibrionota > Bdellovibrionia > Bdellovibrionales > Bdellovibrionales bacterium. Next base: position 348,019 of record JBAZRW010000001.1, read on the forward strand.
CGGCTCTTCCGGCGCAAGCGCCTCTAAAGCCTCACGATAGGCCTGAACCGTAACGCCATCCTCAAACGCCGTCGCGGGGGGATAGCTGGTATAGCGAGGCACAGCCTTACCCAGCCATAGATCGTCGCGCCCCGCTTTTTGCCCCAAAAGGCCAATAAACGGGTCCTCTAGATCAAAAGCACTGCCTTCCGTTTCTGGCTCTAAAGCGGTTTGTGCGGTGGCAAAGCGGTTCAAAGGGGGCCCCAAAGGTCAAGTAATCACAACGAATCACCATCTTATCACAGCTCCTCACCCCCTAAAAGAACCCTTTCCAGCCAAAAAGTGTGGCTTAAAAGGCGCGGTGCGAGTCGAAAACGACACAAGAGGGCTATTTTATGGCTTGAAGCCAAGACGTAATCGTTTTTTAATGAGATTGCGCAATAAATGCTTCTGCCAAATCCGCCCAAAGCGGCCATGCCTGTCGGGCTTTAGTCTTACCTTATGGAGAAACTCATGAAGAATTCTGTGAAACTTTTGCTTGCTGGCGCTGTGCTGGCTTTCGGTATGGGGGCTGCTTCGGCACAAGCCAGCAACCTTGACGTCGTTCGCGATTCAAACGGCACGCCCATCAAAACGATGAGCGGCGATTGTCTGCGTACGCAATGGACGAATGACAACGACGCCTGTGGCGGCGTAGTCAAGCCCGTAACCGAAACCAAGTCGGTTTACTTCGGCTTTGGCAAATCTGTCGTCACCAAGGATGGCCGTACGGCTCTTGATGCCTTGGCAACCGACATTAAAGCCAAAGGCAGCCGCGTTGTTGCGGTTCGCGTTGCTGGTTATGCTGATCGTATCGGCAGCGCCACGGCGAACGAAAAACTTTCGAAGAAGCGTGCTGACGCCGTTCGCAAGTACCTTGTCTCTAAGGGCATTGTGAACGCACAGGTTGTCGAAACCCGTTGGTTCGGCGATAGCGCTCCTGCAACGAACTGCCCCAAGAAGCTGGCCAAGGCCAAGCTGATCAAGTGCCTGCAACCCGATCGTCGCGTTGACGTCGAAGTTGACACACTTCCCTTCGTTGCTGGCTCTGAGGCCGCTGCCGCTCCTGTGGCAGCCCCCGCGCCCGTCGCCAAGAAGGTCAAGGCTCATAAAAAAGCCAAGGCTCCTGTTGCGGCCAAGAAATAAGCTTTTTTAAAGCTTAAAGAATAAAAACCCCGTCGTTCGCAAGAACGGCGGGGTTTTTGTTTGGAGAGAAGTGCAGAGGCTCATTATAACGGAAAGAGGCCCACTTTCCCCGTTACCCCCATCGCGAGGGAGCGCAGCGACCATGGCGATCCATCTCCTGAAGTGGCAAATAGGGCCTTTGGTGGAGAAGACAGGTGATGGGTCCCGCATCACGCGTCTGCCGCTCCGCGCCATCCGCTGCGCGGGATGACGGACAGGCGTAACGGACAAAGAGCTCTTCCTTCCGACTCTTCCCCAATCCAAGCTCCCTTCCCCCTTGACCCCCCCTAGCTTTCCGGTAACATGGCGCGAACGTCTTCTTTTCCCAGCCGCAGGTTTTCCCCATGCCTAGCCCTCGCTTTGCCCCCCTCTCCCGCTTGGCCGTTGTTTTCTTGATCCTCAGCGAGGGAAACCTCCTCCACGCCCCCGCGATGGCACAAACGGCCCCTACCTTTGGGGAAAAGCAAATCGGCGATACGACCTGCACAAACTCTGGCTCTTCTGCCGATTTCGACACGCTGGCGCAATGCACCAGCACCTCCACCAGCACGGGCACAATGCAAAAATCCCCGCTGTTTGTCGGCGCGGTGACCGCGCCGCCCTATGCCGCCACAACCTGCGATGCAGGCAAAGCGGGGATGATCCAGTATGTAGGCGGCGCGTTTCAGGGGTGTAATGGGTCGTCTTGGTCGGCGCTTGGGGGAACGATTTGTAGTGACGCAACGCCAACGGCTTTTGCCTTTGCCGACCAAGCGAATGTCGCTGTCTCGACGTTAACGACATCGGATATCGTTCAGGTTACAGGGTTTACCTGCACAATCAATGTTGGGATAGCCGGTTCCGGTTCACCCGCCTATCGCCTTTGCAGCGACGAGGCTTGTTCGACGGTTATTCAAGATTGGACAACCGCAGCGTCGACCATTTCATCCAGCAATTATGTTCAGGCGCGTGTGACAAGCGATACCTCGGGCGGCGTGACCACGAACGTTACGCTGACGGCGGGCAACACGGCAACGGTATGGCAAGTTTCAACGGTTGGCGACTGTAGTAGTTCGCCTTCCGTAGGCACTGTTTGCGCCGATGGGTCTGTTTATGCGGGGCTGACGCCCGACGGCAACGTGCCGTTCTATGTTACACGTTGTGATGCAGGACAAACGTGGGACGGCTCGGCGTGCAGCGGCGTAGCTTTTATGCTTTCTTGGAATAATGGGACAGCAAATTATATTTTGGAGGGTGTTACAAATACCAATACTGGACGGGCTAACACGACAACGCTTGCCGCCTTGGCTGATGCAGCCTCGCCCCATTCTGCTGCGCAACAGTGTGAGAATTTGACTGAAGACGGAAATAGTGATTGGTATTTGCCCGCAAGGTACGAGCTTAATGTGATGTATTCTAATGCAGCCGTCATTGGACGCTTTGTAACTAGTGGCTCGTACTGGTCGTCGACGGAGTACAATAATGCCAACGCGTACAACCAGAGGTTCAGCGACGGTTACCAGAACTACTACCTCAAGAACTACGACTATCTTGTTCGTTGTGCTCGAAGATGAATTATTTAATCCTTTAATCATTTTCTGTTCCCGCGAAGCGGGTCGAGTGGAAATTTTTTGGTGGTGAAGGGTGCAAATTGAATTCGGTTTGGAGAACAAAACTCTCCACGTCATTCCCGCGAAAGCGGGAATTTAGCACCGAGCGTCTGCGAGGTGTATGACTCATGTGTGCCGTAGACACGGCGCGACTGGATTCCCGCTTTCGCGCCGTGTCGTTCGATTGGAAAAAAACGGGCGGCCATGAGGTCGGTGTGATCGCGCAAGAGGTCTATCCTCTGTTCCCCGAACTCGTCAACAAGGGAGATGATGATCCCAACAAGGACGTTAAAATGGACGACCCCAAGGCGTGGGGCGTGATGTATGACCGGTTTGGCCCTCTGGCCTTAGAGGGCGTTAAAGAGCTTCACGCGCTGGTCAAAAACCTGAAGGCCGAGAACGACGACCTTCGCGCCCGCATTGAAAAGCTGGAGGCGCACGGAAGTAGACCGTACCGTTATCCCCGCCTCTTCTGTCATCCCAGAAAACTTTCTTTTCGGCTCGCTTTAGTGAGACGAAAGAAAGTTGATCTGGGATCCAGACGGTCCTTCCGCCCGCCCTTTCGTTTGTTTGGCGTCCGAAGGAAAGTGACACTAAATCCCACGTCCATTTTCTTTCGCGCAAAGTGGCGCGAAGAGAAAATGGCTTGGGATGACGGAAGGGGGTCAGGGATGACGATAAAGAGGCGGGCTACGCCACATTCCCCGCCACAAATTCCCAATTGATCAAATGATCAAGGAAGGTTTGCAAAAAGTCGGGGCGGCGGTTTTGGAAGTCCAGATAATAGGCGTGCTCCCACACATCGCAGGTCACCAGCGGCACAAGACCCATGGCCAGCGGCGTCATGGCGTTGGCCGTCTTGACGATCTTAAGCGCCCCTGCCTCATCCGCCACCAACCAAACCCAGCCGCTGCCGAATTGCGTAACGCCCGCTTGCTTAAATTGCTCTTTAAACGCGTCAACGCCGCCAAAGGCCGCCGTCAGTTTTTCCGCCAGCGCGGCTGGCGGTTCGCCGCCACCTTGGGGCGACAGGCTTTGCCAGAAAAACGTATGGTTCCACACCTGCGCGGCGTTATTGAAGACTCCCACCTTAGTCGCGTCCTTGGAGGTCTCCGCGATGATGTCCTCTAATGCAGCCTCGGCCAACGGGGTATCCTTGATCAACGCATTCAAGTTGGTGACATAGGCCTGATGATGCTTGCCATAGTGAAACGCGAAGGTCTGCGCCGACATGTGCGGCTCTAACGCGGCAGGATCAAACGGCAGGGGGGGAAGAGAAATGGACATGGTAAGCCTCCTTGGTCGGGGTTACTCCTTTTCGCAGTCTCGCACGTCTTGGCGCATAGCAGCAAGCTTGGCGCGATACCCTTCAGCATCGCCAAAGTCCAGAAACTTGGCATAGTGCTGATGTGGGTCGCGCACGCGCAACGCGTGCTTGATGGGACACCAGAATTGCTCGGTGCGCCCCGCCACTTCGCGGGCATAGGAAAGAACGCCCGTGCCATAGCCGCAGTAAGCGCAATTCATTTTTTCAATTCCGTTGAGATAGGCCAAATGATTTCGGTCCCAAAAGACATAGGACGAGCGCTTGACCAAGGGAACGCCATAAACGCGAAAGCAGAGATGCTGATAAAGGGTCGTCCACACGTCAATCAACGCAAGGGGGACGATCAATGAATAAATCACGGGCGCAACAAGGACATTCAGAAGCCTTGCCGCACGAAGAAACTGCGGCCATTTGATTTTAAAGGCGCGCTGCCGCGCAATAACCTCTTCGGCAAACCACGCCATCCGGCCACGCAGCCTGACCTCATAGCGGGCGCGGTTTTTTTCAAACTCGGCCTCCAGCTTATCTTCCATCTGCCGGATGCGCGCAACGATTTCATTAACGGAGTCATTCATGGGGCTAATCCTTTAAAAAACAAGAAGGATCAGCGTAAGCCGTTAGGAGCCTCTGTCAATCCCCTACTGAATCGACGTCACGGCATCGGGCATGGTCGCCATATTTTGCGCGGCAGTATATTTGTCCAACGCCTTAAGCATCATGTCTTGGATAAACTCTGGCGGCAAGGGCTGGCCGGATTGCCCCGCCAAGGCCTGCTGATGGATTGCATCGCCCAATGTCAGGGCGGCGGCAGGTTCGCTAGGCGCTTCAACAACGGCAGGGGAAGGAACATCAACTTTGGCGGGCGTTGCGGCGGCAATTCTGGCCGCCGAGCGCAACTGCGGGCTGGCATAGATAGTATTGCCCACACGGATCCCGCCCGTTTGGACGAGCATTCCAGCGGAAGGTTTTGTGGAAGAAGGTTTGGGGGTAGAGGCCAAGGCGGCCACCGTGGTCGCCTGTAGCGGCGAAGAAGCCTGTGCCGCAGTCGTCAAAACGTCCGGCGTGATTGCCCCGGCCATCTTGATCGCGGAGGCCTCTGGGGCAACCTCCGCCGCCGCCACGACCGCGTCAGGCGTTGCTTCGGCAACCACGGCTTCGTCGGCCCCGTCAGCGCCCTCAAGGACAGGCGTTTCGGCGGCAGCCAACTGCACCGTGTCTTCATCGCCAAAGATCGCGCGCGCCATCTGCACCGTCGGCTCTTCGCCCGTGTTTTGTTCAAAGATCGCACTGGCGATGCCTGAGGCCGCGCTAACAAGCACGCTGCCCGTCGCCAAACCAAAAAGGATACTGCCCACCACCTGCACATCGGGCTTGATCGTATCGCCCGTCACCGCGCGATAAATCGTCCCTACGATGGGGATATGCTGAAGCGGATTAAGAAGATCCACAAGATCGTCAAGGCTTAGGTTCTCATCCGTTGTGGGGACGTTCGTCGTGTCTTCAGGGCTGCCCGCCTCAATGGGGCGCTTGACCTCGGCCATTTGAGGCGAGGCTACCGCATCGGTAGGGGGGAGCGACTCAGCCGCGCCGCTTCTTTCAGCCAGATCAACAGGCGCGGGCGCAGAGAGGGGGGCGGGGGCAGGCGCAGAAAGCGGCACAGACGTAACCGCCGCCGCCTTGGGTGAAGGGGTCAGGGGCGTCGGCGGGGGCAGCGGCGTGAAAGGAAGGGGCGCAGATTGTACCGTCGACAAGGTCGAGGCAAAACTCCCCCCAGAAGAAGAGGCCGAAGGGGACGCGGCCGCCGCAACGCGGGCAGCCGTTAGCTGCGCCAGATAGGCGTTATTGGTTTGCTGGATTGAGTTTGCGGCACTAATCATAAAAATCCCTTCGCTAGTAATAAGCAAAGGGTGTGCCAGAATCATTTTCTCGCCTTATCAAGGGGATGCCGATGGCCCGCCCCCTCCCGCTAACCCCCAAGCGGCAGAATGTGCCGCCGAGGGGATCAACTATAACGCCTTAAAACTTCAAAACGTCTAAGGCATGGCGATCAAAGTGCTCGACGCCCTCAAGTGTTTTAAGCCGCCTTACGGCGAGCGTCGTAAGGGGAAGAAAGAGCGTTTCGTAAAGGGTCTTGGCAAGCCATGCCGTCACGACAAGTTTGGTCAGAACGCCACTGGGCATACTTCCCGCAAACGCCATCACGAAAAAGACGGCGCTATCCACCAATTGGGCGACAAGGGTAGAGGCCACAGCGCGAAGCGGGAAATTATCGGCCCGCGACCACACCTTCATTTTTGACATGATATAAGAGTTGGTGAACTCACAGCACAAATAGGCCGTGAACGATGCAAGGACAATACGAGGCATTTGTCCATTAATTGCGGCAAACGCCTCCTGCAATTTAAAATCTGTCGCGGGCGGCAAGATGATGGAGAGTTGTGTAAAAAACAGGAACATAAGCCCACACACAAACCCCATCCAGATTAAACGGCGCGTGCGGTCGAATCCGTAAACCTCGGTCAACGTATCCCCAAAAATGCAGGTTAGGGGGTAAACCAAAATACAGGCGGGGAAAACGAAGTCCCCCACCATAAAGAGTTTGGGAACCGTCACCCATGTCGTTATCAAAGCACAAATGTAAAGGCAGGCCACAACATCAAAATGCTTGGGGTGCCATTCATAATCGGCACTGGTTTCTTTTAAGCTTTCATCACGATGAAACATCTTGTCCTCCTAATGGGTTTGCGAAAAATCTATTTCTTATTCTAACAGCAACGGGCTGAAACTAATAATGCCTTCTTTTTGATTATGGTTTTGATAACTATTTGTGCTTAGTATAATGCGTTATGGCTACTATTTCTCAAATGAAGGCCGCAAGGCTTCTCCTAAACTGGAAACAAAGCGATTTGGCGCGCCTTTCGGGCATGTCACTGGCGACCATCGCCAATTTTGAACAGGGCAAGGGAACACCCCGCACCGGCACACTGCACGTTCTCCACGCAACCTTTGAAAAGTTTGGTGTTGAGTTTATTGAGGATCACGGTGTCGATCTGCGACCGGAAAAGTTTAGCGTGAAGACGCTCCACGGGGAGCAGGGCCTTTTTGATGTGTGGGCGGATTATGAAAAAACGCTGACCGAAGACGGCGGAGGAGAAGTGCTGCTCAGTAATCTTGACCATCAGCTTATGTACAAAAACTTCAAACACAAACTGGAGGAGATGGTTTTACGCCGGCCGGTCAACAACATTCGTCTGCGCGGTCTTGTTCGGGAAGGCGATTTGGTGCGCATCTGGCCCAACGAAGAGTTTCGCGCCATTCCCAAAAAGATTTTTTCCGGCCTGACGCCTATTTACCTTTATAAAAACAAAACAGCCATCGTGAATTTTAAAGACTCGCTGCGCGTTGTCTTGATCAAAAGCAAGTCCGTCACCGACGCGTTTCGCCAACAGTTCGAACACCATTGGAAAAACGGCAGCAGCGTTACGCGGCCCGTTTATATGAAGGCGCCCTAAACGACACCGGCACGCCCTTATTTCCCCTTAAGCGCCTTATCCGCAATCTCACGCACGTTGGCGGAAAGCTTGCCAGAAGCCAGCTTGGCCAGCGCTGCCTTCATCAGCTTTTGACGCTTGGCATCAAAATCACGCCACCGCAGGAACGGTTTGGCCAGACGCGCCGCCGCCTGCGGGTTCAGCTTGTCCACCGTGGCGGCCATCTCGGCGATAAAAGCATAGCCGCTGCCGTCCGCCGCATGGAAGCCCAAGGGATTGCCCGCAAACACGCCCAAAAGCGAAGACACGCGGTTCGGATTCTTTAGCGTAAAGGCTTTGTGCTTCATCAGCTTTTTAACGGAAGTCAAAACATCGTCACGCCGCGCGGATGATTGCACCGCCAACCAATGATCCATGATCGCGGGTTGATCGCCAAATTGCGCGGCAAAGAGCGCCAGCATCTTGGCCTTTAATGGATCATCGCCCTCGGCCAGAATATCAAGCCCTGCAATTTTATCCGTCATGTTGTGGCCATAGGCCACGGCGGCAGCGGCCAGTGGCGTAACGCTTTCGGCTTCTACCTTCGCCAGCGTGGCAAGGCACAGATTCTTAAGGCTGCGCTGCCCGCGCGCGACGCCATCGCTGGCACGTTCGGAGAGCGTATTTTCAATCGACTCATACGTCGCCCACAAATCATCGCAAAGCCCTTCCGCCATCGCGTGAACCGCTTTTTGCCGCTGATGGTATAGCTTGACGGGATCGATCTTTTTTCCTTCCGCCAGCAGCGTAAGGCCAAGCTCGGTTTCCGTCGGCAAGGACAGCGTCATCGCCTTGGTCGCCGCATCCAGCTTTTTGTCCTTCAAGACTTTGCGCAGCGCCTTGACAAAAGCGTCGGGCAGAGCGCCGCCCGCAAGGACATACTTCGTGAACAACTTTTGCGCCGCTTCCCAGCGGTTAAAGCCATCCGTGTCATGTGCCATGATCAGGAACAACTGCTCATCCGTGTAGGCATAGTTGATGCGTACGGGCGCAGAAAAATCGCGCAAGAGAGACGGCGTCGGCTCTTCCTCAACATTCAAGAACACGAACACTTCCTTGGGCGAGGCAACATCCAACACAAACGTGCCCTTCATATCGCGACCCTTGGAGTCCAAAAGACCAATGTTCAAAGGCATGTTCATCGGGTCTTTTTGTTTTTGTCCTGCCGTTGGAGGACAGCTTTGCGTCACCGTCAACGTGTATTCTTTTTTCTTTTTATCATACGACGAGGTGACGTCCAACGTGGGCGTTCCCGCCTGCGCGTACCAGACCATGAAGTGATCCAGATCGACGCCGCCCGCTTCCGCCATCGCGGCCACGAAATCCTCACACGTCGCGGCCTGTCCGTCATGCCGCTTCAAATAAAGGTTCAGGCCCTTACGGAAATTCTTGCGCCCAATCAGCGTTTGGATCATCCGCACAACTTCCGAGCCTTTTTGATACACGGTCGAGGTATAAAAATTATCGATGGCCTGATAAGCCGCAGGGCGGATCGGGTGCGCCATCGCGCCCACATCTTCGGGAAACTGGCGGGCACGCAAATCGCGCACCGCGTGAAGGCGCTCAAGCGCGCGGCCATTCATATCGCCGCAGAACTCTTGCTCGCGAAACACAGTGAGGCCTTCCTTAAGGCTGAGCTGGAACCAATCGCGGCACGTTACGCGATCGCCTGTGTAGTTGTGGAAATACTCGTGTGCCACGACGCGCTCAAAAAAGGCGATGTCGCTGTCGGTCGCCGTTTCGGCGCGGCCAAGAACGCAGGCATCGTTAAAGATATTAAGGCCCTTATTTTCCATCGCGCCCACGTTAAAGAAGCTGACGGCCACGATCATGAAGCGATCCAGATCATATTCAAGGCCATAGGTCTTTTCGTCCCACGCCATCGATTTCTTGATCGCGTCCATCGCAAAGACGGTTTCTTTTTTCTTGCCCGTCTCAACATAAATCTCGATCAACACCTTGCGCTTGGATTTCGTGATGAAGTGACTGCGCGCCACCTCCATCTGGCCCGCGACCAGCGCGAACAGATAACAAGGCTTGGCAAAGGGATCCTCCCACACCGCATAGTGGCGATCCGCGCCCTCGCGACCCTTCTTGACCAGATTGCCGTTCGACAAAAGGATCGGGTATTGTTTTTTATCCGCATGGATTGTGACGCGGAACTTCGCCAGCACGTCGGGACGATCAGGATAATAGGTGATGCGGCGAAAGCCCTGTGCCTCACATTGCGTGCAGAGCATCGGCCCTGCGGCATAAAGGCCGTTGAGCGCCGTGTTCTTGGCGGGCACGTTGGTGCTAACAATCTCAATCATCGCCTCATCGGGCAGTCCCTCTAGCGTCAACGTCTCTTCCGTCAGCGCATAGTTTTGCTTCGTCAGCGCAAGGCCGTTGACCGTCACACTTAACAGCTTTTGATTCTCGCCATTCAAAACAAGCGCAGCGTTTTTATCCTTAGCCGCCGGATTGCGCCGCGCCATAAAACAGGTGCTAACCCGCGTGGTTTTGGCCTGAATATCGAAATCCATCTCCATCGTTTCAACAAGAAACGAGGGCGGCGTGTAATCGGCAAGGCGCGTTTCGTGCAGCGTGGCTGGGGCGGCTTTTTTCATTTCGTTTTTCCTTCCAAAAAATCTTCAATCATTTTTATTTGTTCATCGCTCATCAAGGCGGGGGCGTGCCCGCAACCTTCTATTTCAATCAGCCGCGCATGGGGGCCTCGTTGCGTCATTTCCTGCGCAGCCTCACGCGGCAACAAATCCGACTGCGCTCCACGAAGCACCAGCACCGGACAGGCAATTTTGTCATAGGTTTCCCATAAATTGACAGCCTTGTTTTGTCCCTTGTAGGCATCCGCTATCTTCGTATCATAGGCAAGCACAAAACGGCCATCAGCCCTTTGGCGATGGCCGGTCGCCGCGAGAGCCGCCCAATCTTTGTCCGAGGGCACACCAAAAGAGGCATAAATCGTGCGCATATGCGCCTCAAGGGCCTCTACGGTGTCAAAAACAGGCTGCTGGCCAATGTAGGTCCCAATACGATCCAGCGATTTTTGCGGGATAAGGGGACCAACATCATTCAGAACAAGGCGACGGATAGGCGTGTTAGGCAGGGCGGCCAGCATCATGCCCAAAAGCCCGCCCATCGACGTTCCGACCCAATCCACCTGCGCCGCCCCTATGCGGGCTAGAAGCGCAGTAAGGTCGTTTTTGTATTGATCAAAATTATAGCTTTTTGAGTCAGGCAAATCGTCGCTTTGCCCGCGTCCCGCCATATCGGGGCAATAGACCGCGCACCCCTTGCTCAACCTTTTGGCCAAAACATCAAAGTCACGCCCATGGCGCGTTAGGCCGTGAACGCACACAACCGGCACGCCCCCCGCCTGTTGGGGGGTCCACTGGTGAACGGCAATTTTATGAAAGCCCTTGGCATTAAGGCCCAAAAAGAAATCTGTCTTCATCACTTTTTCTTTGGCCTTCTCTTAATAAAAATCCATGATAGCGCGGGCATCATCCGACATGCGCGAAGGATCCCAAGGCGGATCCCAGACGAGGCTTACCTTAATTTCGTTAAGATCCGGTATCCGATCGCGCACAGCATCATAAACCATGCCGGGGATCATATCCGCCATGGGGCAATTCGCGGTGGTCAAAGACATCTCAATGGCCGCGTCCATTTTGTCCGCCGCCGCTGGCGTTAGATCGATTTTGTAGATCAAGCCCAGATCATAAACGTTCACAGGGATTTCGGGATCATACACCACGCGCAGCGCCTCAATCACGCGCTCGGTCATGGCGGCGAGTTGGGACTTGGTATCCATTATTCCGTTCCCACCTTTTTTGCGGCGACGGGATCCAGTGCGGATTCCAGCGTCCGCCACGCCAACATCGCGCACTTCACGCGCACAGGATAGTGCCGCACACCCGCCAAGGCTTGCAACCGCGCCACATCGTCCTCATCCAGCGTTGCCGTTGTAACCTCATCCACCGCATTGCCTTTGCAGACATTTTCAAAATACGCCCATAGCGCCTTGGCCTGAGCGGCCGTTTTGCCTTTCAGTATCTCGGTCATCATCGAGGCCGAGGCAACAGAAATCGCGCAGCCTTCGCCTTGAAACGACGCGTCCGCGATGCGACCGCCCTCACCCACAGTTAAATACAGTACCAGTTTATCGCCACATAAAGGGTTGTGCCCCACCGCCTCGCACTGCGCATGGGGACTCGCATGAAAATTGCGCGGATGGCGGCCATGATCAAGGATCAAATCCTGATACAGCTCACGCAAATCATCATCGGCGTCGCTCATTTGAAAATCTCCTGAACTTTTTGGATGCCAGACACCAGTGCATCGATATCGTCCCGCGTGTTATAAAGCGCGATTGAGGCACGCACGGTCGCGACAAGACCCAGCGCATCCATGGCGGGTTGCGCGCAGTGATGCCCCGCGCGGATCGCGATGCCTTGGCGGTCAAAAACAGTGCCAACATCGTGCGGGTGCACGCCCTTAATCACGAACGAGAGAATACCCGCCTTGTGCGGCGCGGTGCCAACAAGGCGCACGCCTTTCATCGCAGAAAGTTTTTCGGTGCTATAGGCAAGCAGATCCGCCTCATGCGCCGCAATCACGTCCATGCCGATCGCGCTCACATAATCCAAAGCCGCATGCAAGCCCACAACCTCCGCAATCGGCGGCGTGCCCGCCTCAAAACGCATGGGCGGTTCCTGAAACGTCGTTTTCTCGAACGTCACCGTCTCGATCATATCGCCGCCACCTTGATAGGGGGGCATGGTTTTCAAAATCGCACGTTTGCCATACAATACGCCGATTCCCGTAGGGCCATAGATTTTGTGCCCCGAAAACACATAGAAATCAGCGTCCAGTTTTTGAACATCAATACGCATATGGCTGACGGCTTGTGAGCCATCGATCAAAACGGGAATGTTTTTCGCGTGCGCGTACGCAATAATTTCTTCAACAGGCAAAATTGTGCCGAGCGCGTTTGAGACATGCGCCACAGAAACAAGTTTCGTCTTCTTGTTGACCATGGCCTTCACATCGGCCAGCAGCACATCGCCATTAGGCTGAATCGGCACGACGCGGATCGTAAAATCAATCTGCTCACGAAGGAGCTGCCACGGTACGATATTGGCGTGATGCTCCAACTGGGTCAGCACAATTTCATCGCCCGCCTTCAAAAACGTGCGCCCCCAACTGGCCGCCACCAGATTGATCGCGTCGGTCGCGCCGCTGGTGAAAACAATCTCATCCTCATGTGCCGCGTTCAAAAAGCGCTGCACGGCGCGGCGGCCTTCGTCGTAATGCGCGGTGGCTCTTTGCGACAGCTCATGCACGCCGCGATGGATATTGGCATAATCCGTTTCATAAAAGCGCGTCATCGCGTCCAAAACACAGCGCGGTTTTTGTGCGCTCGCGCCGCTGTCCAAATAAACAAGTGGCTTGCCGTGGATTAAATGCGAGAAAACGGGAAAGTCCTTTTTTGCCTCTAAGCCAACCATTTTTGCACCTCTTCCCTTACCGTACCCGCAAGATCGGGCGATTGGATCGCGTCCACCATTTCGCCGACAAACGCTTTTACCAACACCGAGCGCGCCGCCTCTGGGTCGATCCCGCGTGAGAGCAAATAAAACAGCGCGTTTTCATCCAAAGCGCCCATCGTCGCGCCGTGGCTGCATTTCACATCATCGGCGTAAATCTCCAGCTCTGGCTTGGCTTCCATCTCGGCCTTATCGGAAAGCAGCAACGCACGGCACAACTGATACGCGTCCGTCTTCTGCGCGAGACGATCCACAAAGACCTTGCCCTCAAACGCACCATGCGCTTTATCCTCTAGCACCGTCTTGCACACTTGTCGGCTGATGCCGTTCGGCGCAAGATGACGCACCAACGTTGTCATGACGCCATGCGCCGCGCCGCGCAAAAGCATCACACCAGAAAAACGAGCCTCGGCCAGCTCTCCCAAAAGCTCAACCGTTTTTTCACAGTGAATGTCCTGCCCGCCCACCACAAGCCCGAAGTAATCATAAAACGCGCCCGCCGCGACGCTGACCTGCGCCTGCGCAAAATGGTCACCGCAGGTCACGATTTTGCCATGCACCAGCTTGGCCTGCGCCTCAAGAGAGAGGACCAGATGAAGGGAGCGGGCCTTAACGTCCAAGACCCCTCCCCCTTGCGGGGAGGGGGGCGACCGAAGCTCTTGCGAAGGGCGCAGGGGAGGGGGGGGGACGACAGAGGAAACAACTTGCGCGTTTACGCCGAGTCGCACGCCCCCCTCCCTAGCCCTCCCCGCGAGAGGGAGGGAATCTCCCTCCACATGCCTCTCGATCAACGTCAGGCGGCTGCTTTGTCCCAAGGACACGTTGATTTTGGTGGGGGCTGCACCCGCCACGCCGTGCGCCGTCGTCACAAACAATAGCTCAATAGGGTCAATCGCCAAACAGGTTTGACCCTGCAGCGTGAGCGCATAGCCATCGTCTTTTTCGGCGCAGCGAACGAAAAACGCGTCCGGCAACTCTTGCCGCGCCGACAAATCGTCACGAAACGCGCCATCCACGAACACAAGACGGTGGCGCGTGAGGGGCGGTGGAAGAGGAAGGGCTTGCGTCATCAAAGCGTTTTTCCCCTCCCCAGCACCGTGGTGACAATGTCGGGCAACTCGGCAAACAGTTTGATGGTGTGATGCGGGCGAACGGCGGCAAGCCGCTCATCCGAAGCATACCCGTTTGTGATGGCGACACCCGTTGACCCAACCTCATGGGCGACCCTGATCTCTTCAGGCGTATCCCCGACGATCATCGTCTTTTTCTTTTCCAGCTCCCGCTCATCCATGTGGCTCATCAAGCGCGCCCGTTTAGGCAATGAGACCGCCTGCTCTGCAATATCCTTGTTGGCCAAAAGATCATCAAGATACGGCAAAAGCCCAAGACGTGCGCATTGTTGTTCGATGGGCTTTATTATGTGATTGCTCCAAAGCACACAGTGGACGCCCGCCCCGTGCAATTGAGCAAGGGTCTCCTTTGCCCCGTCCCTCAAATGAACCTTGTTTTCAAGTTGCGCGTACGCCGCGTGAAACGCTTCCAACAAATCATATTTATAATCTGCGGATTCCTTTTGCGAAAAACCAACGTCTTGAAAAAAGGACTCAAGCGGAAAATCATAAGACTTGCGGAACTGGGGCAAAGAACAAGCATGGCCAAACCGGCCAAAAGCAACATTAAAACCTTCAAGAACAGCGAGCGTGTCATCAAACAACGTGCCATTCCAATCAAAAAAAATCGTGGGGGCTGTCTGTTTCATATTATGCCCTCTGTCCAAAAACGGAGGCGACAATAGGTGGCAGCTCGGTGAGCGAGCGGATCATAAAGTCGGGCTTAGCGGCAAGAATCTTTTCCTCACAAGAAAAACCGCCCGCAAGACCAACCCCTAAAAAGCCATAGGCGTGCGCGATTTCGACCTCCTCCGCCGAGTCGCCTACAACCAAGGCTTTGCGAATATCGTGATGATCCACATAACGCTTCAAACGTTTTCCCTTATCCGCTTTGTGCATGATGTCTTTTATTTCGTCCGCGCCATTGGCGAGAACGGCATCAAAATAATGATGGATGTCAAGCCGCTGCGTTTGTGAAGAGATAATCTCAACCGTGTGGTTGCTCAGAATAGCGGCGCGGCGACCCTCTTCCTTCAATGTTTTTAAAAGACCCTTAGCGCCGCGCCGAAGGTTTGTTTTGTGAACATGCTTTTCGTAATGTTCGCCAAAGGCGTCGAAGATTTGCTGCAGATTTTCTTCTAGCTTCTTGGCATCGCAACCAAGTCGCATATACATGGGACGCAACGGCATAAAGTATTCGTTGCGATAACGACTGAGCGTCGCCGGTGGCGCGCCGGCAAGGGCAAGCGACTTGTTCATAGACTCCAAACCAAGCCAAGTATCCGCCAGAAGCGTCCCATTCCAATCAAAGATAACCGCTTGTTGATCGGGGCTCATACCTGCGCTCCCTCGCTCGCGTGGCCATAGCCTTTTTCTTCCAGCTCTAGTGCCAATTCCGGCCCACCGCTGCGCTCAATCCGGCCCGCCGCCAAAACATGCACGCGGTCGGGCTTGATGTAATCCAAAAGCCGCTGATAGTGCGTGATAACCAGCATCGAACGATTAGAATCGCGCAACGCGTTCACGCCATCCGCCACAATACGCAGCGCGTCGATATCAAGGCCGCTGTCCGTTTCATCCAGAATGCACAAACGGGGCTCTAGCACCGCCATCTGCAGCACTTCGCACCGCTTTTTCTCGCCGCCCGAAAAGCCGACATTCACGGGGCGCTTGAGCATGTCTTCGTCCATGCCGATGGCCTTGGCCTTGCCGCGCAAAAGCTTGAGCATCTGCATAACGTCCAAGGCTTTCTCGCCCCTTGCCGTTCGCACCGCGTTTAGCGCGGTTTTCAAAAAGTTCATCGTTGTCACGCCCGGGATCTCGACCGGATATTGAAACGCCAGAAACACGCCCGCCGCCGCACGTTCGTGCGGGGCCATCGCCAGCAGGTCTTGCCCGTCCAGCGTGACCGAACCGCCCGTAACGGTATACCCCGCACGACCCGCCAGAATATAGGACAGCGTGCTTTTGCCCGCGCCGTTCGGCCCCATGATCGCATGCACCTGTCCCTTGGGCAGCGAGAGCGACAGACCCTTTAGGATTTCTTTGCCATCAATTTCGGCAGATAGATTTTTTATGTCAAGCATCTTACCCTACGCTTCCCTCTAAACTAATGCCGATTAGCTTTTGCGCCTCAACGGCGAACTCCATCGGCAATTCTTTCATCACCTCGCGGCAGAAGCCGTTCACGATCAGCGCCATCGCCTCTTCAAGACTCATACCGCGCTGCTGGCAATAAAACAGGCGATCCTCGCTGACCCGCGAGGTCGTGGCCTCATGCTCCACTCGCGCGGTCGGATCACGTGACACGATCACGGGAAATGTATGCGCCCCGCACTGGTCGCCAATCAGCAAGCTGTCGCATTGCGTTTTATTCCGCGCCCCATGCGCCGTGCGGGCCATACGCACAAGCCCGCGATAAGTGTTTTGCGCCTGCCCCGCGCTAATCCCCTTAGAGATAATAGTGGAGCGCGTGCCGCGCCCGATATGGATCATCTTTGTGCCCGTGTCGGCCTGTTGATGATGGTTCGTGATCGCCACCGAATAAAACGCGCCCGTGGAATAATCGCCCTGCAACACACAGCTAGGGTACTTCCATGTAATGGCCGAGCCTGTTTCCACCTGCGTCCATGAGATTTTCGAATGCGCCCCGCGGCATAGGCCGCGCTTAGTCACAAAGTTATAGATGCCTCCCACGCCATCTTCA
The DNA here is from genome assembly GCA_041662785.1 of Bdellovibrionales bacterium. Lineage (NCBI taxonomy): Bacteria > Pseudomonadati > Bdellovibrionota > Bdellovibrionia > Bdellovibrionales > Bdellovibrionales bacterium. Next base: position 365,036 of record JBAZRW010000001.1, read on the forward strand.
TCGCCCGGATACCAGTTTTGCACCGTGGCGTATTTGATCTCGGCACGCTCTAGCGCCACCAGTTCGACCACCGCCGCATGAAGCTGGTTTTCATCGCGCTTGGGCGCTGTGCAGCCTTCCAGATAACTCACATAAGAATCATCATCCGCAATGATCAGCGTGCGCTCAAACTGTCCCGTGTTCGCGGCGTTGATGCGAAAATAGGTGGATAGTTCCATCGGACAGCGCACGCCCTTGGGAATGTAAACAAACGAGCCTTCGGTAAACACGGCGGCGTTCAGCGCCGCGTAAAAATTATCGGAAGGCGGCACGACCGAGCCCAGATACTTTTTGACTAAGTCGGGATGATTGTGAATCGCTTCGGTCAGCGAGCAAAAGATAATACCTTTGGCTTCCAAAGATTTTTTGTAGGTCGTCGCAACGGACACGCTATCGAACACCGCATCGACCGCGACAGTTCCCTCAACACCCGCCAGCATCGCTTGCTCTTTTAAGGGGATGCCCAGCTTCTCGTACGTTTTAAGAATTTCGGGATCGACCTCATCCATCGACATGGGCGCGGCTTTTTTCTTGGGCGCGGCATAATAGTGCGCATCCTGATAATCAATTGGAGGAAAGGCAACTTTGCCCCATGCGGGCGGCGTCATCTTTTGCCACAGAGCAAAAGCCTTAAGCCGCTGCTCCAAAAGCCACTGTGGCTCTCCCTTTTTGGCCGAGATAAAGCGCACCGTTTCCTCGCTCAACCCCTTCGGCGCGGTTTCAGTGTCGATGTCCGTCACAAAGCCGTATTTGTACGGCTCTGGTGCATAGGGCGCATCGGAAGAGGGCTGAGGGCACATCTTTTTTATGCCTTCACGCAAAATCGGGGATCGAGGACGACGAAACAAGATCGGATAACGCGACAGATTCAAGCGCACCGCGAAGGGCCGTGTTCACGCGGCCCCAGCCATCTTTAACCGGACAAAGCGGCATAAGGCATTCGCAAATTTCTTTTCCCCGCACCGAACCTGCGCATTCGGTCAGGCCGATGGGACCATCCACAGCCTCGATAATCTGAGCGATGGAAATGGTTTGAGCTGGACGGGCAAGGGTGTAACCACCAGCCGCGCCACGCTGCGCCCGCACAATCGCGCCTTTAGCCAACAGCTTCATCAGCTTGGCGACTGTTGGCAAAGGAAGCTGTGTTTCCAAGGAAAGGGTCGCCGCCGACCACATCGACTTTTCCTGCAAGGCCATTTGAGACAGCAAAATAAAGGCGTAATCCGCCAATTTACTCATACGAAGCATGGGCTTCCCCTAAATCGGATGTTTTTGGTACGCTATGGATATTCTGTCTTGCGCGGCGCGTCAAGGGGGCTTTTTGCGCTAATCACCCCATTAAAAAGGCCAGCACCGCATTGAGCCTTTCCAGCCCTTTGGGCGTGGCGCGAAGCGCTGTTTTGTCGTCCACCAAAAGACCTTCGCCCGCTAAAATGCTGCACTTATGCTGCGCAATATAATTTTCTAGGGGTGCAATAAATTTCGCCGCCCACGCCGCCTTATCGATCCCCGCGACAAGGCGCAGCCCCATCATCAGCGCCTCACGCTTTGCCGTTTCCGTACCTAGGATTGTTTCCTCGGCGCGGCCATGACCCGCTGTTCCGACCTGCTGCAACCAACGCTCTGGGTTGCGATGATTTTCGGTGGTATAGCGTTTGCCTTCTTCAACAAAGCGCCCATGCGCCGCCGCTCCGATACCGACATAATCGTCATAATGCCAGTACGTCAGGTTGTGGCGGCTTTCCTGACCCACCGCCGCATGGTTCGAAATCTCATAGGCGGGGAGTCCCGCCGCTGCCATGATCTCTTGCGTTGCCTCATACATTTGCGCGGCAGCATCGTCGGGCGCGGTGAGCGTTTCTCTGGCGGCGCGTTTGTGAAAGACCGTCCCTTCCTCAATCGTCAGTTGATAAAGAGACATGTGCTTAGCCCCAAACGTGAGGGCCTCGCCAAGCTCGGCCTCCCATGCCACGGGGGTCTGGCCAGCGCGGCCATAAATTAGATCAAAGGAAAAACGGTCAAAAGTTTTTGCAGCGCTTTCAAGGGCTTCCCGCGCAGCATGCGCGTCATGCGCCCTTCCCAAAAAACGCAAAGACGCATCGTCCAACGCCTGCACACCCAGCGAAAGACGGTTCACGCCCGCCGCTTTAAAGGCTTGGAACTTGCCGATTTCGGACGACGAGGGGTTCGCCTCTAGCGTGATTTCGCAATTTTGCTGCACCCGCCATAACGCAGCAATTTTGTTAAGAATTGCAGCAATCGTCTGCGGCTGCATCAAGGACGGCGTGCCGCCGCCAAAATAAATCGTCGCGATTTCTAGGTCCGGTAGCCGCACCGCATAGTGCGAAAGTTCGGTAAGATAGGCGTCTTCCCAACGCTTTTCCTCTAAGGCCGAGGGCAGCACCCGCGAATTGAAATCGCAATACGGGCATTTAGACACGCAAAACGGCCAATGGATATAAAGGGACAAGGGGGTCATAAAACCGTTCTTATAGCCCTAAAACCGTCACAACAATATCAGAAAACAAAAACTCTCCCTTATAATTGCCCAACAAGGCGAGGAAGAAAGCCCTTCTCCGGAAACGCTCTAACCAAGCGCCGGCCCTTTGTGCTGGTTGCGTAAAAGGTTTCTGCTACGATGCCAGACTAATGGATGATTCTTTATATTTTCAGGATCTACCACAATTATATTTGTGAAAGCAGTGGCCATAATGCCTGTTGTGATGATTCCAACGGAGAGCGAGTGAGACACTCCGCCCAAAAGGACGCCGCCCATCGAACCGGATAGCCCCATTAAGGAAAAAAATCCACAAGCATTCCCCATTGATTTTACTCTCCCATAGCCTTCTTTTCTAGAAGCAGAATAGCAGGAGCGAACCACGTCAATCGGACATAGGGCAACATCAGTAAGACCCGCCGCAATTAATTTAAATTCATTTAAGGCTTCATTTAAGGTCTTTTTTAATGCAACCATTTTTTCATCCTTTTTTATTAGCCCCACCGTTCGTGTGAAGAGTAGCACAAAAAGGGGCAGGGTTAAATACTTTCATCGAGCCATTTATAAAATCCGTTGAGAAACAAAAGGTTGTGATCAATGGGGACTAAGCCAACAAGGCCAGCAACTTTTCCATAGCTTTGCCACGGTGGCTGATCACTTGCTTCTCCGTCTCGCTCATTTCGCCAAAGGTGCGGGCATGGCCATCGGGGACAAAGAACGGGTCATAGCCATGCCCCAGCGTCCCGCGTGGCGGCCAAATGATTTGCCCCGCACAGCGTCCCTCGACAATCTCATGCCCACCATCCGGCAAAACCAACGCCAACACGCAAGTGAAATAGGCGCTGCGATTCGCCGCGTTGCCAAGCTCTTGCTGCACGCGGGTCATCCCCACCATGGGGTCTTTTTGTGGGCCGCACCACCTCGCCGTATGAAGGCCCGGCTCTCCGCCAAGAGCGTCCACGCAAAGCCCGCTATCATCCGCCAACGTCGGCAAGCCCGTCGCCTCCATCGCAGCGCGAGCCTTAAGAAGAGCGTTATCGGCAAAGGTTACGCCCGTTTCCTCTGGCTCTGGCAAGTTCAGATCGCCAGCGCCAACAACCTCTAGCCCCAAGGGGGCCAAAAGTGTCTGAAACTCGCGCAATTTGCCCTTATTCTGCGTCGCAATCAGCAGTTTTTTGACCGAAATTTGCACCCTTTATGCCCCTTAGCCTATCGCTTTTTTCTGCGCTTCTTTAAGGGTGGCAATGCCGCCCCGCGCCAGCGCCATCAACTCAAGAAACTGCACTTCCGAAAACGGCTTTTGCTCTGCCGTTCCTTGCACTTCGACAATCGCGCCCGCTCCCGTCAGGACGAAGTTGGCATCGGCCTGCGCGTTCGAATCTTCCACATAGTCCAAATCCAAAACGGCAGCGCCCTCGTACAGGCCGCACGAGATAGCCCCCACGGTGTCCGTCAACGGAAAGGACGAGAGTTTTCCGGTTTTCATCAGGTACTTACAGGCCAGCGCCAGCGCTACATAGCCGCCCGTGATCGACGCGGTGCGCGTGCCGCCATCGGCTTGGATCACGTCGCAATCGACCTTAATCTGAATCTCGCCAAGCGCTTTGCGATCCACGATGGCGCGAAGGGCGCGGCCAATCAAACGCTGGATTTCCTGAGTCCTGCCGGACTGCTTGCCCTTGGCGGCTTCACGATCCATCCGCTCATGCGTTGAGCGCGGAAGCATTCCGTATTCCGCCGTGACCCAGCCCTGCCCCGAGCCTTTGATAAAAGCGGGAACCTTTTCACTAACCGAGGCGGTGCAGAACACATGCGTATCGCCCATCTTGATCAGGCATGAGCCTTCGGCGTATTTGGCGGCGTGAGGAATGATTTCAACGGCGCGGAGTTGGTCAAAAGCGCGGGACGAAGGACGCATAAGGGAAGGCCTTTCAGTAAAGATAAAACAATACCAACGGGCATAAAAAATGACCGTTGGTATAAGGTCTTTTATTGTTCGCTGCCTTGATGATAAAAGCAAGCGTTATAGGAAAGAAACGATCATGCCCGCCACGCAAGCCGACCTTTTCGCCTTTTTTGACAAATTAGGGATCATACACAACACGGTCGAGCACCCTCCCCTTTTTACCGTGGAGGAGGGCCGCAACTGGCGCGACAAAATCCCAGGCCTTCATTGCAAAAACCTGTTTATGAAAGACAAAAAAGACAAACTCTGGCTCATCGTCATGCCCGGCGATAAACGCGCCCATATTGCGGGACTGGGGCGAGCCATCGGCTCGGCCCGCCTGTCTTTCGGTAAGCCCGACCTGTTGCTGGAGACTTTGGGGATCACGCCCGGCTCAGTCACGCCCTTTGCTTTGATGAATGATACGCAGCGCCGCGTGACCGTGGTGTTGGATAACGATATGATGGCCGCCCCACTGGTTAATTTTCACCCCTTGCGCAACGACGCCTCAACCACCCTGTCGTCAAGCGATTTGCTGCGGTTTATCAAGGCCCTGTCTTATGACCCCCTGATTGTCAATTGCGGCGAGTGGGTGGAGGACACCAACTCTGCTCCTGCCACATGAAAGTATTTTTTTAACCCCCTTTTACCCATTCTTTATGCTAAAATACGCCCATCGTTAAAGACTTTAAAAAGGATCAAAAAATGAGCAAGAACGATAAAGAAGCAACGATTCTCGACATCTTTCGCAGCGCCGCCCTTGGCGTGACGCTTCTTGTAACCTCCCATTTTATCTCTGGTTGCGCGACCGTCTCTGCCCCAGCGGAAGGGGGTCTTGCCCCACAGAAGCCCGCCACCCCTATCGCCGAACAAACCCTGCGCCCTTACAGCAATGTCGTTGATGAAGGTTCTACCGAGGTGACGTCCTATGCCGCGCTAAAGCCAGATCAGCCACGTGTTGATGTTTTGGAAGATAAAGTTAAGAAGAAAACCGATGTCGTTATCACAGATGGCCAACGCAAGATGTATCGCGTTTTTACAACGCTGGCGTTTGACGGGAAAAACTATAGCTATTGCGTTGACGTTGGGTTCGATGGCTACGTCCAGCGCGCTGTGACGGGCAACCCCACCTTGGATCGGTCCATCAAACAACTACGTGACAACCCACCTGATATTGCCCAAATCAATGCCCTTATTGAGAAAACAAAGAGCTTGGCCAACAAAAAGACCCTTTCTCCCCGCGAAGGCCCCATGAAAACGGTCTCAGTCCCCATTAAGCCAGACCAACGGCAATATGATTTGCGTTTAGACGGCTACATGGGGAAGGGCCATGTAACACAGGTTAGCAAAATCATTAATTTAAGCAGGCATCGCCAATTAAACGCGTCAACCCTAAACATCACAACGCGTTTTGATCTCCCCACCCTGCAGGACGGGCTGCCTTTGACCTTCGAGATTAGGAACGGGAAGCCCCCCGCCCATCTTACAGGGATACTTATGGATCAAGTCCGAGACTCCCTTAAGGACGCAGGATGGACGGTATCTCCCAAAATCAACTCCGTCGACTGGCTGTCCGCTTTGGCGAACAGTGCCGAAGCGGCCGCGTGGATCATGACGACCGACTTTGAGCGCATTGCCTATCAGCGGCCTATCGAAGCCCCTTTATATGAGGCCGCCCTTAAAAAGAACATGGACACCCTTCTTTCCCTTATGGTCGGCCCAGAGGCGAAACCGGCAAAACAGCCCGCTAAACCAACTGTCGCCCCCAAAGAAAAGATGCCAACGAAGGCTCCCGCAAAGCCATGCCCCAAGGCCGCCCCTAAGGAAAAAGTAAGAACCTCGCAGATCGCCATGCTGGCGCGATAACCGTCCCTTTTTGCCCTCTTTTTCCAGAGCGTTAAGGCATTGCACAGACCCCTAAATCATGCTAGAAATTAGACCTTGTGAAATACCCTTAACGCTTTGAATTTTATGACAAAAAACACCGCAGAAATCATCGGCGAAACCATCACTGAGTATGGCGCCGATTCCATCACCGTTTTGCGCGGCCTTGATGCCGTTCGCAAGCGTCCGGGCATGTATATCGGCGATACGGATGACGGCTCTGGTCTTCACCATATGGTGTACGAAGTCGTCGATAGCGCGGTCGATGAATCACTGGCGGGCTACTGCACGCGCATCGATGTGATCCTGAACGCCGAAGGGGGAGGGTGATTTAAGGACGGTTGTTAACCCAAGTTCGTGGCCGTGGGGGAACAATAGTGACATCAAATAAAACACACAATCACAAAGAGGGCGCAAAGAGGGCGACTTGCCCCCCACCAGCGCCTTGCCATAGCGGAAAATTGGAGGGTATCCCTTTCTAGACATAGGGCTGATAACAAGGAGGGAGCAGAAAAAAATTCAGGGCCCTGCATAACGGCGTATTTATGGTTAACCAATTATTTATTCACTTCCTTCGATTATAGCTATTATGTGGTGAACAACGCCCACGCCTCATAGAGACGCATAAAAAAACAACCGAAGGGAACACCCAATGCGAATTTGGAATAATATAAATCTTATGGGGAAGCTTTTTATACCACAAATTCTTGTGGTTCTCGTTTGCGGCATCATCGTGACAAGAGCGGATAATGGTTTTAGTGCGATCACGGATCTTACCACACGCGCGATTGACAACGATGTTGCGCGCACCCTGATTGTGTTGGGCGCGAAGGACGAAGTCGCCCAAGCGGCGCTTGCTGGACGAAGCGCTGCGGGAACGGTGGATAAGGACGCCCTTAAGCCCTTTGAAAATTCGTTAAAAGAGCATGTTCAGATCGCTCAAAAAGATGTGAAAAACCTCCTTGAGAAAATAAACGATCCAGAGCGGCACAAAATCGTCGCGAACATTGAGGAGGATATGCAAAAATACCTTGACATCTATGGCAAGTACTTTGCCGCTCGTTACGAGGGGGCAAGCGCCGAAGTCATCGGCGACCTTTCAAAGGAAGCCGTCAAAATACGCAAAAACATTCTTGATGATTTTGAAATCGTTGTCGCCTCCTACAAAAAGTCCATAAATGAACGGCGCGACGAGATTGTCTCAACTGGGAGGAAAACATCCCGTGAGGGCATGATAACGGCGGGCCTTGGGAGTTCTTTGGCCTATATCCTTCTTGCTTGGATCATCGTGTCGCAAGTGGTCAGACCGTTAAAAAGCGTTATTGGCAACCTTCGGCAAGTGGCAGAAGGAAATCTTAAAATCAATATTGAAGCCACAAGCCGACGCGATGAAGTTGGCAAACTTATAGAGTCACTCACTGTCTTTAAGGAAAACGCTTTGAAGGTCGAATCCTTGCAGCGTGAGCAGAAAGAGTCCGAGGTTCGCGCGGTAGAAGAAAACAGACAAAACATGCTTAAAATGGCCGCTGACTTTGAATCAAGCGTGATGGGGGTTGTCAAAGGCGTGGCGTCGTCATCAACAGAAATGCAATCCACAGCCAAAAGCATGTCGCAAATCGCGCAACAAACAAGCGAACAGGCAACGTCTGTCGCGGCGGCATCGACGCAGGCCAGCGCAAACGTGGGAACCGTGGCGACCGCAACCGAAGAGCTTTCTGCTTCTGTGAACGAGATCAGCAGCCGCGTGGCCGATTCTTCGCGGATTGCGCAAAAGGCAGCCGAAGAAAGCAAGCGCACTGTGGAAACAGTTGAAAAACTTGCAGCGGCCTCTACAAAAATCGGAATGGTTGTTGAGCTTATCAATCAAATTGCTTCACAAACAAATTTGCTTGCCTTGAACGCCACTATTGAAGCCGCACGAGCAGGTGAAGCGGGCAAGGGGTTTGCCGTTGTGGCCAGCGAGGTCAAAGGACTTGCCAATCAAACCGCAAAGGCAACAGAAGAAATCAGCGGACAAATCTTGGCCGTGCAAGCGGAAACGACAAATGCCGTCACGGCCATTCGCACAATTTCGGGAATCATCGATCAGGTGAGGGACATCTCGGCTAACATCTCAGCGGCTGTGGAAGAACAAGGCGCAGCGACAAGAGAAATAGCACGAAATGTCCAACAGGCAGCACAGGGAACGCACGATGTTTCTGAAAACATTGTTTCTGTCACCCAAGCAGCAAGCCAAACCGGCGCGGCGGCTGAGCAGGTTCTTTCAACAGCTGGCGAACTCGCCCACAACGCCGAAACCTTGCGCAAAGAAGTCGAAGACTTCCTTGCCAATATTCGTTCAAGCTAACAGAATCCCTTTGTGCGCCCCGTCTCCTTATAAAAACCGCCCCATGAAGTGATTCACGGGCGCTCGGCGCTGGGGATTTCCGCCTAGGCCGCTCAGAACGTTTGCTAGTGCAAACATGCGCCCGTTCGCACAAAGGTCAGAGCCAGCAGCTTCACCCGTGCCGCGCAGCGTTTTTCTTCTCAGTCATTTGTCGATCCTCCCTGCTGTTGAGAGAATCGGTGAATCATCCCGCGCTTAATTTATCGTTAACGATTTATGGGTTTTGCCCTAGTCTTGCGCGTTAAGTCATTGCACACGGCCCTAAATCATGCTAGAAATTAGGCCTTGTGAAATACCCTTAACGCTTTGGATTTTATGACAAAAAACACCGCAGAAATCATCGACGAAACCATCGCTGAATATGGAGCCGATTCCATCACCGTTTTGCGCGGCCTTGATGCCGTTCGCAAGCGTCCGGGCATGTATATCGGCGATACGGATGACGGCTCTGGCCTTCATCATATGGTGTACGAAGTCGTTGATAACGCGGTCGATGAATCGCTGGCTGGGTACTGCACGCGCATCGATGTGGTTTTGAATGCCGACGGCTCATGCACCGTACGCGATAACGGGCGCGGCATCCCTGTCGATATTCACGCGGAAGAGGGCATTTCGGCTGCCGAGGTCGTGATGACCGAGCTTCACGCGGGCGGCAAGTTCAACCAAAACTCGTACAAGGTTTCCGGCGGGCTGCACGGCGTGGGCGTTTCCGTCGTCAACGCGCTGTCTGAGTTTCTTGACCTGACCGTTTGGCGGCAGGGCTTTACGTGGTCGATGCGTTTTGCCCATGGCGTCGCAGTGGATCCGCTAAAACAGGGCGAGCCTTCGGACAAGAACGGAACCGAGATCACCTTTCTGCCGTCCAAGGAAACGTTTACGCACACCGAGTTCGTCTTTGCGACCATCGAACATCGCCTGCGCGAGTTGGCCTTTCTTAACTCTGGCATCAACGTCTATCTGACCGATGCACGGGGCGTGGAGCCTCGCCACAGCCACCTGAATTACGAAGGTGGGCTGAAAGAATTCGTCTCTTACTTGGATAAATCAAAAATCACGCTGCATGAAACACAGGTTGCGGTAAGCAAAGAAGTCGAAGGCATCACGGTCGAATGCTCGCTGCAATGGAACGATTCCTATCACGAAACCATGCTGTGCTTTACCAACAACATTCCACAAAAAGACGGCGGCACGCATCTAGCCGGTTTCCGCGCGGCTCTGACCCGCACCGTCAATCACTATGCGGAAGAATCCGGTCTGACCAAGAAGGAAAAGGTAGCTCTTTCGGGCGAGGATGCCCGCGAAGGCTTGACCTGCGTTTTATCCGTTAAAGTTCCTGATCCCAAATTTTCGTCGCAAACCAAAGAAAAACTCGTTTCCTCGGAGGTCAAACCCGTCGTCGAATCCGTCATCGCGGAGATGATGAACACATGGTTCGAAGAACATCCCAGCGAGGCCAAAAAGGTTATCGGCAAGGTTGTCGAAGCCGCCCGCGCCCGCGATGCGTCCCGCAAAGCGCGGGAGCTCGCGCGCCGCAAAAGCGCCCTTGATCCGACCTCTCTGCCGGGCAAGCTGGCGGATTGTCAGGAAAAAGATCCGGCGCTATCTGAACTTTTCATCGTTGAGGGCGATTCGGCTGGCGGCTCGGCCAAACAGGGTCGCTCACGCAAGACGCAAGCTATCTTGCCGTTGCGCGGCAAGATCCTGAACGTTGAGCGCGCGCGCTTTGACAAGATGCTACACTCGGCTGAAATCGGCACGCTGATTACCGCCATCGGCGCGGGCATCGGGCGCGAAGAATTCAACGCCGACAAGGCGCGGTATCACAAGATTATTATCATGACCGATGCCGATGTGGACGGCAGCCACATTCGCACCCTGCTCCTCACCTTCTTCTATCGCCAAATGCCAGAGCTGATCGAGCGCGGCTATCTTTATATCGCGCAGCCGCCTCTCTATCGCATCAAGAAGGGCAACACGAAAGAGCAATACCTGAAAGACGACCGCGCTTTGGAAAACTATTTGCTGTCCATCGGCAGCGAAAGCGCGGCGCTGACCCTTCACAACGGCAAGAGTTTTGCGGACGCTCCCTTGCGCGAGATGATTGAGCAAGCCCGCGTGATGAAAAACGCGCTAACGATTATCAATCAAAAAGTCGGCCACAAAACCATTGTTGAGCAAGCCGCCATCGCAGGTGTTCTTAATGTTGACGTGATCGCCGACAAGGCCAAGGCCGAGGAAGCCGCCGCCTATGTCGCCAAACGTCTGAACGCCGTCGGCATCGAGTCTGAGCGGGGTTGGAACGGCTCTGTCGCGCTAAACGGCGGGCTTTTGTTTACGCGCACGCGCCTTGGCGTTACCACGCGCTTTACGATTGATCCCGACACCCTGCGCTCTAGCGAAGCGCGGCGGCTGGACGGGATGACCGCCCTGTTACAGGATTGGTTTGAAGCGCCCGCTATGCTCTCGATCAAAGATCGCCCCCCCGTGGCCATGGCAGGCCCCGCCGAGCTTATTGAGGCCATCACGCTGGAGGGTCGCCACAACTTGACGATCCAACGCTATAAAGGTCTGGGCGAAATGAACCCCGATCAGTTGTGGGAAACGACGCTCAACCCCGAAGCGCGGACACTCCTACAAGTTCGCGTCAACCAAGTGGACGAGGCCGAGCAAGTGTTCTCAACCTTGATGGGCGATGTGGTGGAGCCGCGCCGCGACTTCATCGTTGAAAACGCGCTGAATGCGTCGAATATCGACGCCTAGGGCAAAGTGACTGGATTATATAGTGATCCACAATAAGACGATTCAAATAAACGGGATGCCCGTTTTCACGGGCATGACGGGGTTTTATGCCTTTAATTTAATCCTATATGCGTCATTCCCGCGAAAGCGGGAATCCCGTTTGTTTTCCTGTTTATAATCCACCTTATATTGGTTTTGTCATAACGTCGGGCGGTGTCCACCACACACTTTTAAAACGAGGGGTCCGCCACCTTGTCCACGTGCATAGGCCAAATCCGCCGCTGAGAGGGTGAAGTCATTTCTGGCGGCCAAATCGGCTCCCCAATGATGCAAAGCCATTATCGCTTTAGCGCGTCCGTTTGCGCCCGCCAAGATTGCTGCCGTGTTACCAAACTGGTCTCTGGCCCCTAAGTTGGCCCCCGCGCTATAGGCGCGACGAAGCCCCCAAACATCGCCCTCTTTCGCGCAGGCTAAAAAGTGGGCATTAAGCCAATCCGGCTTTTCATAAGCCGCCATAAGGACGGTTTTACAAAGAGGAGTCCACGGGAAATTCTTTTCCATTTTGCCAGTATCCTTTTTATCTATTGCGGAAAAATGCGGTGTTCGATGGATTCAACTATCCGCATTTCTCGCCTAAACGCAAATGTGTTTTTTGTTTTTTTGCACGTTTTTGCTTGGTTTTTGCGCAGTATGGTTAACACCCCAAAATGGGGAGGCCGCCGCTTTGCAGCCTCCCTACCAGAAAAAGAAAGCGATTAAAAATCCGCCGCGGACAGCCGGTAGCGCATAAGGATCTTCGCGTGTTCGCCGCCGCCGCTTACTTCCGTCCACTCCGCCGCAGAGCAAAAGTTGTTTTGCTTAAACTTCTTTTGGCCACACGCATTGTCCTGTGCGACTTGCGCAAACAAAAAGGAGCAGCCTTTTTGCGCAGCCCAGCCCTTGGTCGCGGCGATCAGGTCAATCGCGATGCCGTTACCCCGCTTCAAAACACAAAGCGATTGCACCACCGCCACCGCCGAAAAGCCACTCGCCCGCCGGACGCTTCCGCCCTTATCGGGACACGTCACATGCTTGGCTTGATGCGCCATAAGCCAATTTGTCGAGCGAACGACGGCCACCATGCCGACAAGCTGCTCGCCTTGAACCGCGCCGAAAACAGCGCCCGTTTCTTTTGTCAGCAGCTCTTCGAAATAGGCGGCAGGCCGCGGCAAAAGCATATGCTTTTTGTCGTCGGGCAACTCGCTACGCGCCTGCGCGTGAAGGGCAAGGACAGGCGCGAGCCACTCTTGCGAGGTGAGGTGTACAATTATTGTCGGCGCGGCATCTGCCGCCGCCTCAAGCGAAACCATTTTTGTCATGAGGATCAACTTTCAATAAAAAATTAAATCAGTTAAAGGCGCGAAGGCCCTTAACGGCTGCTCTTTTAAAAAGTCTGAGAGAAAATAAGACGGAGATTAGGCGACCATAAACCTTCTGTCAGACTTACCGCTGACAGAATCGTCGGAGTTGATGATAAGAAACGTTGTTCATGCCTAAATATCCTCTGTTGGGGCTATTCTAGCAAAAAACAAGGGGTGTCGCAAATGGTTTCATGCCTTGGCTAAAAGCTCACCCGCTAGTTTCTTGCCCAGCTCCACCCCGAACTGGTCGAACGAGTTAATGTCCCACAGGACGCCCTGCACGAACACCTTGTGTTCATAAAGCGCCAAAAGCAGGCCCAGATGATACGGATCCAACCGGCTCATCCATAAAACGGTGGACGGTTTGTTGCCCGCGTTGGTGCGGGCGGGGTCGGCATCCACGCGCCCGCTTTTCAACGCCTCAATCTGCGCCATCATATGCGCCTGCAAAACGGCTGCGTGGTCGGGGCGGCTCATGTCGTCATGGCGCACGCCGATAAACTCGGCGGCTACACGGCCCGTCCCTTGGTGCAGCCATTGGTGGAAGCTGTGCTGGCCCACGCTGCCGCACTCCCCAAAGATCACGGGGCCGGTTTGATAATCAACGGCTTCGCCGCCGCGCGTCACGCTCTTGCCGTTGCTTTCCATGTTCAGCTGTTGCAGAAAACGCGGCAGCTCGCGCAAGCGCTCGCTATACGGCAAGACAGCCTCAGCCTCTGCGCCGCAGAAATTGCGATTCCATATCCCCACAAGGCCAAAGAGGACGGGCATGTTCGCCTCTAACGGCGCGGTGCGGAAATGCGCGTCCATCGCCGCCGCACCCGCCAGCAACTCCCGAAACGCGGGCCAACCCACGGCCAACGCGATGCTAAGCCCCACGGCAGACCACAGGCTGTAGCGCCCCCCCACCCAATCCCACATCGCGAACATATTGTCCGCCTTAATGCCAAAAAATTCGACCGCTTGCTTGTTCGTCGACACGGCCACAAAATGCCGCGCCACCGCCGCCTCACCAAGCGCGCTAACCAGCCACGCCCGCGCCGAGGACGCGTTGAGCAGCGTTTCCTGCGTCGTGAAGGTCTTGGACACAACAACAAAAAGGGTTGTTTCGGGATTAAGGTTTTCCACCACGCTGAGAAAATCAAAGGGATCGACGTTCGCCACAAAATGAACGCGGGGGGTGGACGCCTGCGCACGCAAAGCACTGACGACAAAGCGCGGCCCTAAATCCGATCCCCCAATGCCGATGTTCACAACGTCCGTGATAGCCTTGCCCGTTGCGCCGAGCCATTTTCCATCGCGCACATCGCTTGTGAACCTTTCCATCTTCGCGTGAAGAGCGCGGATCGCGGGAATCACGTTCTCGCCGTCCACAACAACCGGCGCATCACTTTGCACGCGCAAAGCGGTATGAAGAACAGCGCGGCCTTCCGTTGCGTTGATCTTTTCGCCCGTGAACATTTTCTCGCGCATCGCCTCAACGCCTTGCTCTTTGGCCAGAGTCAACAACGTGTCCATGATTTCCGGCGTGATGGAACTGCGTGAAAAGTCGGCCTCTAGGCCTTCAACTTTTAGGGTCATGCGTCCTGCCCGAGCGGGATCGTGCGCGAACAAAGAGGCAAGGGTCACGCCCTTGTTTTCTCCATAAAGCTTTTGCAGGTTTTTCCAAGAGGCCTGCTGTGTCGGTTTTGTCATAGCGTTATTCCTTTATAGGGTCTTGTGTTGTGTCGGGCGTGACGCCTTCCGGCGCGCCAACAAAAGAGAAACGAAGCTGCGCCGGATCAAACCACCGCTTGATGACGCGCACCACATCATCCCGCGTAACCGCGTCCACCAACGACGCATAACGATCCAGATAATCAATCCCCAGATTCTCTTGCTGCATCGCCAAAAGAGCCTCGGCAATCGCGTCTGTCGACGTGAGCGACAGCGGCGCGGAACCTTTCAGATACGCCTTGGCCTCCGCGACCTCGCCCGCGCTCACGCCGAGCTCATAAAAATCTTGCCAGACCGTTTGCATGAGCGCCAGCGCCTCCGCCGCCTTAGCGTTATCGACATCAAAGCCGCCCGCGAGAAGTGAGGCTTTATCCATGGCCGCAAGGCCGGTTGAGATTCCATAGGTCAACCCTTCCTTGGCACGTACCGCCTTCATCAGCCGTGCGCTAAACCCGCCACCGCCCAGAATATAGTTGGCGACCTGCGCGGCATACCAGTCGGGATCGTCGCGGGGCATCATCGGTGCAGCAAAAGCAATCGTTGTCTGCGTTCCCTCACGCCGCGTCAGGATCGTCGCAGGCTTTTGCGAAAAGGCGACAGGCGCGATGGCGGGAACATCCGCCTTGGCGGGCAACGCGCCAAAGGTTTGATCCAGCCTTTGCCGTAAGGCCTCTAGCGTGATGTCTCCCACAACGGCAATCAGCAGATTGTCTTGTGCCAGATGTTTTTTCACGAAAGCAAGCGCGTCCTCACGCGTAAGGCGCTCCAAACTCGCCTTGGTTCCCAAGGAACGATAGACATAAGGATGATCGCCAAACAATTGCCCATACAGCGCATAACGCGCCTGCCATGACGGTTTCGCCAGCTGCATCGTCACCGCCGTTTCTTGTTGCCCCCGCGCGCGCGCAAAAACACCGTCGTCAAAGCGCGGCTGCGTCAGCGCCAAGGCGAGCAGGCGAAACGCCTTCCCCTCGTGCCGAGAAAGCGTCTTGACCTCGCCCGCAATCGCATCGCGCGTCGCGCCGATATCCATTGAAATAGACTGCGCTGCTAGTTTTTCTTGAAACGCCCCATCATCATACGCGCCCGCGCCCTGCGTCAAAAGGCCGCTCGTTAAAACAGCCAACCCCTGTTTGTCTTCAGGATCGGTTTCCACGCCACCGCGAAAAGAAAAGCGCATGTTAATAAGCGGCAGCTTGCTGTCTTGAACCAGCCACGCTTTGATGCCCCTGGCACTGGTGACTTCGACCACATCAGGATTGGCGGCTTGAACAGGTGTGCCCCAAAAAAGCGCGAGGAAAAGAAGCGGGCTAAAAAAACGGTTCATTCCGCCTCTCCTTTTTTTGCCGAAGGCGGCTCAAGGATACCGGTGACCCATCCCTTTTGCTTCATTACATCACGCAGCGCGGCATTGACCTGCGCAGGCGTGACGGCGCCGATGCGCTGCGGCCACGCCTCAACCTCCTCCACGGAAACGCCTACAGCCATGGCCTCACCCAAAATCTGGGCAGGCGCCAACAGGCGATCCCGCGCAAAAACGGCACCGTCTTCCATCCGCTGTTTGGCGCGCGCGACCTCGGCAACGGCAAAGCCTGCCCTAGCTTTTTGCGCCAGCCACGCTTCAATCTGTTTTTCTAAGGCCCTGACCTTTGTTGTCGCGGCGGGAACGGCCGACCACGAAAAGGTCGCAGGCCCCCGCGCCATCGGATCATAAGAAAAGCTAACGCCGCTAGCGCTTTTTTTCTCAAGCACAAAGTGTCGATAGAGAAGGCCCACTTCGCCACCACCAAGGATCTCAGCCAGAACCTCAAGCGCATAGGAACGCGGCGCGTCCATCCGTCGCGAGGGAGCGGGTACAAGCGCCATCACAGAAGGCTGCGTCACCCGCGCATCCTGCATTTCAACACGTTCGTTCTTGCTTTTAGGAACGAAGGGAAGCGCCGCTCTTTTTAAAGGCGCACCCCCTTTAACACGTCCAAACGTCGCCGCGGCATCCGCCAACATCTCGGCCATTGTGACGTTGCCGCTCACAAGAAGGATCGCGTTTTGAGGCGCATAAGAACGATCATAAAAGGCACGCGCATCATCAGGCGTCAGGCGGGCGACCTCGTCCCGCCTCCCAATGACGGGGCGGCCATAAGGCTGCGAGGGAAACAACGCCGCCCGCATCTTTTCGGCAAAAAGACCCTGCGGGTGATTATCGGTGCGTTGCTGCCGTTCGCTTTTCACGACCGAAAGCTCTGAGGCCGCCTTGTCGGGATCAAGCACAAGGCCGCGCATCCGATCCGCTTCCATCTGCATCACAAGGGGGAGCTGTGCCGCGGCGACCACTTCGTAATAGGCGGTGTAATCATAGGTCGTATACGCATTGTCATCGCCGCCTTGCGCGGCAACGGCTTTGCTGAACGCGCCATCGGGAACGGCCTGTGTTCCCTTAAACATCATGTGTTCAAGATAGTGAGCAAGGCCAGATCGTCCCGCCGGATCATCCGCCGCACCAATCTTATACATCACAACTTGTGCAACAGCAGGCGACAGCTTGTTTTGAATAACGACAACCCGCATTCCGTTCGCCAGCGTCGCCGTTTGCGGAGAAAAAACCGCTGCCTGAGCGCTTGAGACAAGGCCCATTAAGACAAAAAAGAAAAGACCAATGCCCTGCGCCCCTTTTAGGGACATCACTGACCCAGCCATCCGCTTGAGCCTTTTTCGATAACTGGCGTCGCACCCGCATTAATCGATGCTCCCTTTTCTTTCGCTTCCTTCAGGCGTTGGGCTTCCTCACCGGCATTCACGGTCGCTGATGCCGAGGAAGGCTCACGCCACCACAACAGGTCATCGATTAGCTTTTTCGAGCCTACAATTTTTTGGGTCGTTTCACGATCGACAATCTCGCGAATGCCTGGCTCGGCCTTTGCCGCGCCCGCTGATGTAAGCAAGGCGTTTTCGGCATCCGATTTTTCTGTGCCGCCATCGGACGCAGAAGCGGGTTTCTGCGCAGTGCCACCAAACAGCGTTTCATTCGCCCGTGCGGGCATCGAGATTTCCTGCGGACGCGGCGCACCCGGCTGCGGCGGGCGCAAGCTAAAATCGGGCGGCAAAGACAGGGGGGGACGTTCCACCACCGCGAACTCGTCCGGCGGGTTGCGGCCAAACCCCAACGATTCCGAAGCGCCGCTGCAAGCCGATAAACAAAGGGCTGCGCCAAGAAGCGCCAGTGTCCGAATGCATTGCATAGAGTCTCTCCCTTGATCCGATTTATCGTTTATGGCGCTTTGCCGTGAAGTTTTCAAGAAGAAGCAGGCCAACGCCGATACAAATGGCGCTATCGGCCAGATTAAACGTGTACCAGTGATAGCCCGCATAGTGCAGATCGATAAAATCGACCACCGCATCAAAGCGCACGCGGTCAATGACATTGCCGATGGCCCCCCCGATGACGGCCCCCAACCCAATGGCCGCGTGAAGCGTTGAGGCTTGAGAAAGCCAGCGCAACAAAAGAAGGGTGATCAAAAGCGCTGCCACAATAAGAACATAAGGCATCCATGCGCCAACGTCATTCAAAAGACCGAACGTAACCCCTTTGTTCCAACTTAAGCGTAGGTTTAAAAAAGGGGTCACACGATAAAAGGGCGTAGCATCAAAAGCAGAGGCCAAGAACATGCTTTTGCTAAACTGGTCGGCCAGAACGATCAAGGCCGCTAAATAGACGCCAATGTTAAAATAGGCCTTGCCCATACGCTTTCCCATGTCCTTTTATGCCACAACCTTGGCGCAACGAGGGCAAAGGCAAGCTTTGTTCACATCACCACGCACCTGCCAGCACCGCTCACACTTTTCACCTTCCGCCAAGGACACAACCACGCCAACATCGGGTACGTCCGACAAGACAAACGCATCGGCAGGAGCCCCCTTTTCGCAAAGCGTGACGTTCGAGGCGATGCAAAGCTCGGCCATGTCCACGCCGCCCAAAAGCGCCGCCTGTTCTTTGCCGATAAATACCGTCGCCGCCGCCTGAAGGCTGGATCCGATTTTTTTCTCGGCGCGGGCGATTTCCATCGCGCCCGTGACGACGCGGCGTAGGTCGCGCAGCGCCGCCCATTTTTTGCCCAGCGCGTCATCGCGCCATGCGGCGGGCACGTCCGGATAGGTCAGCAGATGCACGCTACCGTCCTGCGACGGATGACGGGCGAGATAGGCTTCCTCCGCCGTAAAGCACAACACGGGGGCGAGCCAGATCACAAGATGATCAAAGATCGACTCCATCACCGTGCGCACCGCACGACGGTTTTTATCAGACGGCACATCGCAATAAAGAGAGTCCTTGCGCACATCCAAGTAAAACGCCGACAAATCAACGGCGCAGAAATGGTGGAGCGTCTGCATCATGTGATTGTAGTCATAGGCCGCAATATCGGCGCGGATTGTCGCGTCCATCTCGGCAAGACGATGAAGAGTCCACCGCTCTAGCTCGGGCATATCTTTGGCGGGCAGCCGCTCTTGCTCGGTCATGCCGTCAAGAGCCCCCAGCAAATAGCGCAGCGTGTTGCGGAAGCGGCGATACAGATCGCCCGTTTGCTTCAGAATGTTGGGGCCAAGACCCAGATCTTGTGAATAGTCGGAAGACAAAACCCAAAGGCGAAGAATATCCGCCCCCATATCATCCATAACCTTCAGCGGATCAATCACGTTGCCGATGGATTTGGATTGTTTAAATCCCTTTTCGTCCAACACAAAGCCATGCGTCAACACCGCCTTAAACGGGGCTTTCCCGCGCGAGCCACAGCCTTCCAAAAGCGAGGAGTGGAACCAGCCACGATGCTGATCTGATCCTTCTAAATACAAGTCCGCAGGCCATGTCAGGTTTGGCCATTCAGGATTCGGCAAGGTTTGATCAAGGACAAAACTGTGCGTGGAGCCGGATTCAAACCACACATCCACAATATCAAAAACTTGATCGAAGTCGTCGGCTTTATAGGCGCTGCCCAAAAACTCTTGCGCCGGATGCGTGTACCATGCGTCCGCGCCATCAGCCTCAAAAGCCATCGCAATGCGGTCCAACACCGCCGGATCCTTAAGCGGAGCCTTTGTCTTTTTGTCCACAAACAAGGCGATGGGCACGCCCCATACGCGTTGGCGGCTGATGCACCAGTCCATGCGCGATTCAATCATGCCGCGAATACGGTTTTCGCCAACGGCAGGATACCACTGCGTCTCACCAATCGCCGTTAGCGCTAGCTCTCGCAAGGATTTTCCCGTCTTGCCAACCTTGACTTCATCCAGCGCCACAAACCATTGCGGCGTTGTGCGAAAGATCAGCGGCGCTTTTGACCGCCACGAATGGGGATAACTGTGCGTAATGTTTTTCTTGGCGAGCAGCGCGCCCGCATGGGCGAGCGCACGAATGACGGCAACGTTCGCCTCCCCCGCCTTGCCGTCGGGCGTATAGACGTAAAGCCCCTCAAAGCCCTTGACGTTGGGCAGATAGCGGCCATCCGCATCGACGGTCGGCTCAAACTTCACTTTATACTTGCGCCCAAGATTATAATCGTCCTCGCCATGGCCGGGTGCGATATGAACAAAGCCCGTGCCCGCGTCCGTCGTGACAAAATCGCCGTGATAGAGGCACACGTCATAATCAAAAGCGTTTTCGCTGCCCAAACGGCCACGGAACGGATGGGCGCACACGACGCCTTCCAAATCTTCGCCACGAAGCTCTTCCGCCAAAACGGTCTTGGCCGTGATTTTTGCCTCCGCGCAAAAGGCATTGACCAAGTCCGCTGCAACGACCAAGCGGTCGCCTACTTGCGCCGCCGCTCCTTCGTCCGCGCCGTCCACTTGGATCAGCGCATAGGCAAAAGCGCCAAACGCGATGGCGCGATTAGCCGGAATTGTCCACGGCGTTGTTGTCCAAATGACGATGCCCGCTCCCTCTAGGGCCTTATTTTTTGCGGCTATAACAGGGAAACGAATCCACAGCGTCGTCGATTTATGATCGTGATATTCGATTTCCGCTTCGGCTAAGGCCGTCTTTTCCACCACCGACCACATGACGGGGCGCTCCCCTTTATAAAGGAGCCCCTCCTTCAAAAACTTGTGAATCTCGCGCACAATTTGCGCTTCGGCACGAAAGCTCATCGTCGTGTAGGGGTGCACCCAATCGCCAACAACGCCAAGACGCTGGAAGTCGGTAGACTGCACGCCCGTCCAATGCGCCGCAAAGGCGCGACATTCAGCGCGGAATTGGGGAACGGGGATTGAGTCCTTGTCCTGCCCCTTGGCGCGATACTGCTCTTCAATCTTCCATTCAATCGGCAGGCCGTGACAATCCCAGCCAGGCACATACGGCGCATCAAAGCCCAACATCTGATGCGTGCGATTGACAACGTCTTTCAATGTTTTGTTAAGGGCGTGCCCCAAATGAATATGCCCGTTGGCGAAGGGAGGGCCATCATGCAGGACAAACTTCTTGCGCCCCTTGGCTTGCTCCCTCAACCGGTCATAAAGGCCCAGTTTCTGCCACCGCGCCAAAAGCTCTGGTTCCTTCACGGGCAAGCTGCCGCGCATCGGGAAGTCCGTTTTGGGGAGAAAGACGCTATCGCGATAATCTTTGTTTTCTACGTTTGACATGGGTCCCTTATAAATCCTTTTACGCTTGATGAAAGACAAGATTACCGCCCTTCCCCCTTATGGTAAAGCGGCGCTTTGCAAGCCCTTGTCTCGCCCCTTCTTTTCTGCGCCATCTTGTGCCTGAACACAAGCGTAACCGCCGATTTGTATGCTGTCGTTAGAGTATCTTTAAGGCTTTTTCTTGTACAAACGAAGGGTCTTGTCGCACTCGAAAAGCGGTTTTTGTCATGCCTGCTCAATCCAAACTCTTCTTCCTTGCGATTTTTTGGGGCGGCGCTTTTTTGCCCCTGTGCACGACCCTCTATTTTGCGCCCGAAGACGCCTTCCTTAAAACCGCGCCCCTTCTTGTTCTTGCCTTGGCAGGGATAAGCTGGCTGGGCGCAAGGCGCTGCGAAACCACCATGGCCAAAGAGGCCACGACCCTATGCACCGCCGCAGGGCAAGAAAAAACAGCCTCCCTTTTGGCTAAAGTCGCCCTTGCGCAAAGCGGCTTGGTTGAAAGCGCCAAATCCCTTGTCAAACTGACCGACGACCATCAACAGCGCGCAACAAACTCAACCTCATCGGCGGCACTGGCCACGGAAAGCGCCACCGGCATTGCCAGCGCGATTGAGGAAATGAACTCCGCCATTGTCGAGATTGGGAGGCAAGCTGACGAGGCCTCCTCTATCGCGCGGGGCACGGCGGAAAAGGCCAAGGCCGCCGATGGCGCTGCCAGCGCCCTTTCCGACCAAAGCGACCAAATCCTTTCTATTGTCGAGTTGATCCGCGAGATTGCGGGGCGCACCAACCTGCTCGCGCTTAATGCCACGATCGAGGCCGCCCGCGCGGGCGAACACGGCAAGGGCTTTGCCGTCGTGGCCAGCGAGGTCAAAAGTTTAGCCCAACAAACGGCGAACGCCACCACGCAGATTGAGGCACAAATCAACACCGTTCGCGAATCCTCACACGCGATGAAGGCGCAGATGAACGCGATTGAGAGCGCCGTCGATCAAATGAACGCGATTACGGGCGCGATTAAATCCGCCCTTCATGAAGAGTCCGCCGCCACGCAAGAAATTGCGCGCGGCGCGTTGCAAACAACCACGGCCACCACCGCCGTCACAAATGGCATTTCCCATATGCTCGTTACAACGGAAGAAATCCGCCGCGCCTCAACCGCCCTTGGCGAAGAGGCTTCATCGCTAACGGAAAAGCTGAAGGAACCCTCGGCCTAAGCAGCCTCCCTGCTCCCAACAAAAAAGGCCTCGCGCCGCCACGATGCCCCTTCTTCCCTGAATGCCGAATGCCGAATGCCGAATCCTGAATGCCCCCTGCCTCCCGAAGCTTTAGCGTAGGGAGGTGACTTCGGACACAGCTCCGCGTAGTAATGTCAATAGCAGAATCGTCCCCACGAGTCAATGAAAAAACACAGTTAACGTGATTTTTCTTTTCTTTTCCCGTCAAGGGCTTATCCGGCAGAGGCTCAAAAGGATTCAAAAACGGTTTTTCCTCCCCCGTTTTTTCTGTCCGGTTTATATTGGCTGGGCGCTATTTCATGGTTGACCCGCGCCAGAAGGACGCTATGATCCCCCTCGCTTTCATGTTTGGAAACAAACACGCATGACAGGCCCCAGTGGCGGAATTGGTAGACGCGGCAGACTCAAAATCTGTTACTTGCAAGGGTGTGGGGGTTCAAGTCCCTCCTGGGGCACCATCTTATTAGGCCAGCAAGTAGTTTTCGAACCGTTCCTTTTTCAGATACGGGTTCAAACGAGCAGTTATGGAAACCAAAGACATTCTGGGCGCATTGGCCGCCATTCTTGGCGTGATTGGTTTTATTCCTTATTGTTGGTCAATCTATCAAAGAAAAACAAAGCCGCACGTTTTTTCGTGGATACCGTGGTTTATTACAACTGCTGTTGCGTTCGTCGGGCAAATTGTTGAGCATGGTGGGGCTGGAACATGGGCAACGGGAACGTCAGCCTTCTTTTCTTTTGTCATCATGTTGGTGTCATTTTTTCTTGGCGAGAAAAACATCACGCGAAGCGACTGGATTTCTTTTATTCTTTCTCTTGCAACAATACCTCTTTGGATAGCGACAAAAGAGCCTCTTTATTCAGTTGTTCTGGCGACACTTATCAATCAACTGGCCTGTTTCCCGACGCTACGAAAATCGTGGCATAAGCCAGACGAAGAAAACGGAAGCATGTATGTGCTGCTGACGGTGCGTTCGGCTCTATCTTTGATGGCACTGGAAAACCTAGTTATCGTTACATTTCTGTTTCCCCTTTTTCAGCTTTTATCAAACACCGTTATCTTTGTAACCATTTTTGGACGTCGCGCTGCCTTGCCTCCATACAAACAATCCTTAAAATCCTAACGATTTGAATCCGCGAGTGGACCATGACCTCGCCCCGCGCTAAAAACTTACCGCATTCATCGACGGCTTATTTTGCTGAAGATTATGCCGGATTGTGCCCCAATCGGCCAACGCGTTAAGCCCTTCCTCGACCTCATAGCGGTTCGAGGTTGCTCCTTTGCGGCACACTAGACTATAAGAACCAGCAAGGGTTTATCGAAGCGCTCAATAAGAACGAGCAAGCACAACGCTAACCTGAAAGGATTTGGTTTATGGCTCTTTGTCCCTGCTGTTCCGGCTATGCGTTCGAAGAGTGTTGCGCGTCCATCCTCGCGGGGACTCCGGCTCCGACAGTGGTGGCGCTTATGCGCTCACGTTACACGGCATATGTTACAGGGAACATTGATTATATCGAGCAAACCTGCGCCAGAAACGCGCGCGAGGAGTTCAATTGCCCAGAAGTTGAAAGATACATTGATGAGATGGATTGGCAAGGGCTGGACATTCTGCGCGTCACAGAAGGGGGCGCTGAAGATGAACGTGGTTTCGTCGATTTTGCCTTCCATCTTAAGCATAAAGGCAAGCCCTACACACAGCGCGAAATCGCGACGTTCGAACGGATCGATGGGCGCTGGTATTATACTGACAGCGAGGTAAACCCTAAAGGGAAAACGGTTCACGCTGAGAAAATCGGACGAAACGATCCCTGTCCTTGTGGGTCGGAAAAAAAATATAAGAAATGCTGCGGAAGCTGACTCACAACAACGGAGCCGTCGCCTGTGCCTGAACAACGATTCAACTGTACAGCTTGCGGCAAGTGTTGTTACGGTTTGCTGCCGCTGACCCTTGAAGATGCGTTCGCAAATGCCTGCCGGTTTCCTTTGGCTATGGCGTGGATGCCTGTGCGACAGGCCAGCCGATCTTACGAAATGTATGCCAAACTGGGCGCCATCATTCAACTTCCCGGCCAGAAGGTGGCAACCTTAATTGCGCCCGTGGCCTATATTCCCCCGTCGCTCTCTTGCCCTTCTTTATCGCCAGAGAATCTTTGTTCGATACATGAAAGCAAGCCGCTTAGGTGTAGGACCATGCCTTTCTATCCATATCGGGAGGAGAGAGATCAAAGCGATATCCTTGTTCCACGCAAAGGTTGGCTATGCGATACATCCCCGTTGGCTCCACCTATCTACAGAGACAGAAAGATTATCGACATCACCTCTTTTGATCTTGAGCGAAAGGCTCTGCTTAAAGACGCCCCCATCTTAAGCGCCTACGCCGCCCGATTGCTTATGCAAAATCATGTTGTCATGAAAATGTTGATCGACACAGCAACAAGGCAAGCGGCCGGTCAGTTTGTCGTGAGCTTTTATTCCTTTCTTCGCCTGAATAAGAAATACGACCTGATTGCGTTTGCAAAAAAACAAACCCCCGTCCTAAAAGAATTTTCCGAAAAAACGGCAGCCATGCCGGCTCTTGCCGTGTTTCATAAGTACTATCATGCAGCAGCAGAGGAGCTGGGGTGGTTTGCTCGTGAGGGATAATATCAAGCGGCCTGTGCTCTGATGCCTTAAAAAACAAAAAAAGGGGGCGTCCGGCTTTTCGCCCGTAACAAAGGCACAGCCTCGCCAAGGCTACGACGGGGGGCTCTCTCTGACACAACAACAATAATGATGATACGGGCGGCAGGAAAAGAAGAAAAATGGTGGGCGATGGGGGGCTCGAACCCACGACCCGCTGATTAAGAGTCAGCTGCTCTACCAACTGAGCTAATCGCCCACATTTTTCTTACGTTCTCGCTTTTTCTTTCACAAAAAAATCAAAGCGAGGCGGCTTTAATACCCCTAATACCCCGCCTTTGCAAGGCCTGTCTCGCCTTAAAACAAGAAAAAAGGACGGGGATTGCGCCCCGCCCTTTTCTTTTTCATCGTGCTTACAAAAAGCCTTAGAACGCCATCTTTTGCGTGAGCATCAAGACGTGGCCTTCGTTGCCCTTTGTCGTGCCACCGCGATCTTGGTTAAAGAAGACCGCATCGGCCGCCGTGGTCAAGCCCGGAACCCATTTGTACGTCGCGCCAAAACCAACCGCATTGAAGCCTTCGACATAGTCATTTGAGCCCAACAGGCCGTTATAATAGCCTTCGCCGCTCATAAAGTTGGTGGCCAAAGCAACCTTGTCAATTTCATAGCCTAGGCCAACTGTCCAAACGTCTTGGTCAAGATCTTGCCCTGGGGCCGAACCCTTGTGACCCGCATCAACATAGGAACCACCAAACGTGAGCCCTGCATATAGCGCCTGAGCGCCCACACCCCACATCGTGTAATCACGGTTGGTGCTGGCTGTTTTATCGCCTTCGCCCTCGCCTGTGGCAATCATGGGCGTCACGACAACGCTGACAGGGGCAATCGTTCCGGTGTATTGGGCTGTGGCTTCAACTTGATTTTTATAGCCGTCGGTGCGCTCATACAGGGATGCGACTGTACCTTGCCTGTCTTCTGCCGTGTAGCTAACGCCAAGCTGAACCTTGTGGCTCGCCGTTCCAACCTTGGGCGTGAAGTAGGTAACCTTGGTGTCGTTTTCCGTATCGTCAAAATAGGTTGGTTTGAACTCGGCCAAGGTTGCCTCGTCCGTAAAATTGGTATAAGAACCATCCATTTGGCCTTCCCCAACCGTGGGCGCCATCACAAAGAGGCTGCTCGCGCCAAGTTCGTCACCCATAATAAGCTTACCAAACGCGCTAGAAACCCAAACATAGGCCTGATTCATCGCAATGCCGTATTGATTGCCATCAACCAGCTTCTGGTCGTTATTAAGATCGAGCAGTGCGCCATATTCGATGCCACCGGCCGCTTTGCCTTCGGCCGCGATGGTCAAGGCGTATTCGGTTTGAAAGTCGCCATGACGACGGGAACCCTCTTCGGTCGCAATCTTGTTTCCTTCATGAAACAACGCTGCACGGAAATCAACGCTACCCCCAAGGGTAACCTGAATGGGGGATTCTGCCGCTTCGGCAACGCCAGCAAAAGCGATGAGCGCGGTTGTGGCCAAAAGGATCTTACGCATGGGGTCTCTCCTTAATAAAAAATGATATGTTTTATTTGCGCCGTCTCGTCTTTAAGCTCAAGCCCAATCTTCTTTTTGCTTATTTTTAGCGGAAGCCTGTTGCACAACACCAACACAGGCCTTTGCCCTTGCTGGCGTGTGAGCGTTCGATTAACGCAAAGAAAAAGGGCGGGGATTTCTCCCCGCCCTTCTCTTTACTTTTAGCTGTTCGCTATAGAGTGTCGTTTATTAGAACGACATCTTTTGCGTGAGCATCAGCACTTGGCCAACATTGTCAGATGTCGCATCTTTACGCGATTGGTCAAAGAAGACCGCATCGGCTGCCGTGGTCAAACCAGGGAACCATGTGTAGGTCGCGCCCAAGCCGACGGCTGAGAACGAGTCAACATAAACGCTATCAGCACCATCAAGAACATTGAAGTAGCCTTCGCCGTCCATGTAGTTTGCGGCCAGTTCAACCTTATCAAAGCCAGTGTACTTCAGGCCAATCGTCCAAACGTCTTGGTTTTCTTCTTGACCCATGGTCGTGGTCATGTGACCCGCGTCAACATAAGAACCGCCAAGAGTGAAGGCGGCATATTTGGCGTCAGCACCAACGCCCCAAGCCGTAAAATCACGGACAGTCAATGAAGCTTTGTCGCCCTGACCTTCGCCCACGATCAACATCGGCGATACAGTTACGCTAACAGGCTTAAAGTCACCCGTGTATTGGACGACGGTTTCAACGAGATTTTCATACCCGCCCGCTGTTGTAGGCTCATACGAAGAGGAAACCGTACCTTGTTCGTTTTCTGCAGCGTAGCTTACGCCCAACTGAACCTTGTGATTGGCATTGCCAACCTTAGGTGTGTAATAGGTCACCTTGGTGTAGGATTCCGTGTTGCTGAAGAAAGTAGGCTTGAACTCGGCCAAAGTGTTCGCGTCCGTGAAGTTCGTGTAGTTACCAGCGATTTGGCCTTCACCAACCGTCGGAGCCATCACGAACAGATCGCTTGCGCCACGTTCGTCACCCATCAAGACCTTACCAAAAGCTCCTGACATCCAGACATAAGCATATTGAGCGGCAACGCCATATTGGTCTGTACCAACGCGGGCTTGGCCGTTGTCAAGGTTAATCAAAGCGCCGTAGTCGATGCCACCGGCGGCTTTGCCTGTCGCTGCGATCGTAAGGTCATATTCGGACTGGAAGTCGCCGTTGCGACGAACTGTTTCACCCGTGGCCATAACCTTGTCAGATTCATGGAACAGAGCGGCGCGGAAATCAACGCTACCGCCAAGTGTAACTTGGATTGGTGATTCCGCGGCTTGAGCAGCGCCAGCGAAAGCGACGAGAGCCGTAGAGGCCAGAAGAATTTTACGCATGTGGTATCCCCCTCATGGATGGACTTAGTGTTAAGAAAACTGACTGTGAGGGCGGATCGCCCCGTCAGAAGTGAATTTGAACCAACGCCCTTGCACAGACAAGCAGGAAATACCTTTTTTGCCGACTCACCACAAACCTGTGGCACAAAGGCAACAAACGCGTTAACCATCGATTCCCTTGCAACGCCTTGTTTTTTCGCGCATAACGATAGAAAATAGCCTTCGCAATTCCTTAACTTTTGATCGGGAGCGACCCCCATGTCTTATCGCCCTTTTTCTTTTTGTAGCCCCAGCTTGTTCAAAAAGGCCGCTTTTCTAGGGCTTTTCTTGGTTTTTCTTGTTGGATGCTCAGAGACAGGCCTTCAAACCGACGCCACCTATAAAGATAAAACACAGGAAGAGATGTACCGCTATGGCTCCTTGGCAAGCGATAAAGGCGGCATTGATATTTTGGGAAGCGCCGACAAGAAAAAGGATCAAACGGGTCTAGGCGTCAACGGTTTTCTATGGAGGGCCACGCTGGACACCCTTTCTTTTATGCCGATTGCCTCGGCCGATCCGTTTGGTGGTGTGATCACCACGGACTGGTATGCCGCGCCAGACGCGCCCAACGAACGCGCCAAGATCAATGTTTTCATTCTTGATCGTGACCTGCGCGCCGATGGCGTGAAGGTGTCCGTTTTCCGCCAAACGAAGGGCGTTGATGGCCAGTGGGCCGATGCCGCCGTTGTGCCTTCGACCGCCAGCTCTCTTGAAGAAACCATTCTGACCCGCGCACGGCAAATGCGGCTGGCTCAAAAGGAAATGAAATAGGGAGAGAGGGAGGGGGCGGCTCTATCCCTGCATAATGGTCGCAAGATCGCCCGCCATGTCGCCTGTCCCCAAGGAGAGGCGCTCTTCAAGCATTTTTTCGACCACGGCCCGCAGGGCTTCGTCCTCACCTTTTTCAATCAACGACAGGCCTTCTTTGACCATGCCCGCAAAGGCTTCTTTGTCAGCATAAAGCCACGCCTCGCCCTTAAGCCGATTAAACCACGCCTTGACATAGGCCGGATTGCGCCACGCAATGGCGAAGAAAAGCCTCTTCATTTGCGAGAGCGCCGTTTGCGTCGCGCCATAGGGGCCTTCCTGCCGTTCATCAAGCTCTTGTTGCGCGCGCTGCGCGAGGGCGTCGAACGCCTTGTTCTCGGCCTCTTGCGCCCGCGCACGGCTTATGCGGTTATAGGCTGCAACAAGTTTGCCCAACCGCCGTTGAAACACGGGGCCTTGATACTTTATCTCAAGCCGCGCCGATTCCTGCCGGATAAACCGCGCCTCTTCGGAAATGCGACGGACGGTTTCGCCGTCCTCTTTGGACTCTTCTAAAATTTCGGCTTGCTCATCAAGGCGCGTCTTAAGGAGAGCGAGCTCTGGCCCCGTCACAGGGCCAACAGCGGCCGCTAAATCACCCCAATCCTCTAACGCACGCGTCAAAAGAGCCTTGGTAAAGGCATAACCCTCTTCGCTATCATAGGAAATCTCGGCCGCCTGCGGCGCATAAAATTGTTTGGCCGGTAAAACCAGCTCGCTAGCAGGAAGCGACACCGAAGCGCGAAGCACGCCCCCACTGTTCATTTGCCAATCGAAAAGGATCGGATCGCCAAGACGGATCACCGTCCCCGAGGGAAGATCCGCCCCCTCAATACGCAAGGCCCCGACGCACAGGTTAAGCTCAACCCGTTCGGGATATTCGACCTGAAACACCTCAAAGCCAAGGACGCCAGCGCCCCTGGCCCTAAGCATCGCGCCGCTTTTAAGAGAAAGCTGTCCAGAAGCGGGCAGGGGGTCGCCCTTGTTCACAAGCATAAGGAAGTTGTTTTCCTCGGCCTCGGCTGATTGACGCACTTTCACAGCAATACTGTGCGCGGCGGGCACAGCGGCGGGGGAGGCCACAAGACGTGTAATTTTTAGCCGCTCGGCATGATCTTCGAACTGCGCGCCGCTTTCATCCATGACGTGCACGTCAAAAACATTTTCGCCCACCTTCTGCAAGGGCGCTTCGATGGTTAGCCCTGCCGAAAGGGGAATCATGCCAGAATCCCAGCCTTCCGTCATCAAGCGGATCCGGCGAGCGCCTTTGTCTTGGGCAGAATGAACGGTGATAGCCGCTTTATCGTCCGGCGTGCGCGCCTCATAATCAAAGGAGAGGTCAGGAGCCTCTTCCATAACGGCATGCGCTTCCGTTTCTTTTGGTGTGCTGTTTTCCCATGAAAGGGCATCCTGTGCCGCCGGAAAGGAGCGGCTTTCGCAATAATAGGCCGCGCCCTCGGCAACCGCTGTCATGGGATCCGTTTTCAGATCCGCCACGATGCCCAGCGTCTCGGTGACCTGCCGACGAATATAGGGAATGCGACTGGGCCCGCCAACAAAAACGATGCGATCAATTTGGTTGGCCTCAACCTCGTTTTCCGCAAGAAGCGTTACGATTAAATCAAGGGTGTGCTGAACGGGCTTGTGGAGAATTTCTTCAAATTGCGCGCGCGTGATGGGCGCGTCCAAAAAGATTTCGCACTCGCTTTGATCCAGCAGGCGCACTTCGTCATCCGAGGCAAAAATGGACGCTTCCTCTAGCAACGACAGGTCGATTTTGGCGCGCTCTGCCGCAAGCTGGGCGATTTGAGCCAAGCGACGATAAGCCGGATCGCGCAAAAAATTATCGGGCAAATCAAAGTTGGCCAAAAGCCAAGGACGCACGATTTCATGCACGATCATGCGATCAAAGTCGCGACCGCCCAGCATGTTCACGCCCTGCTGCGCTAGGATTTTAACCTGTCCCTGTGTCGCCTCAACCAGCGCGACATCAAACGTGCCGCCGCCCAAATCATAGACCAAAAACTTGCCAGAACGCTTGGCCTCCACCATGGAGGCCATAGCCGCCGCGACCGGCTCTTGGATTAAATCCACCTGCTCTAGACCTGCCATTTTAGCGGCGCGAAGCGTGGCTTCGGACTGCATTTGATTGAACGAGGCGGGAACCGCGATGACAACGCCATCAAACGTGTCCTCTCCCAAATCTGTGCTGGCCTGCCCAATCAATTGGCGAATGATCTCGGCGGTGCATTCTTCAGGCGTCAGTGTTTGTCCCGCCACCGTGATGGGCGTTGCCGTTCCCATCAGGCGCTTATAGCCCGCCGCGACATTTTCGGGCGCGAGCATGGCTTGGTCATAGGCGCGGCGGCCATAAAGACGGTGGCCGCGCTTATCGATGTAAATAACGGAAGGGAGCGCGTCCCCACCATCGGCAGGACGAAAGATTTGCGCAGCTCCTTCGGACGCGCCCGCAATCACACTGTTGGAAGTGCCGAGATCAAGACCAAGATACATGGGCTCACTATACCCCCAGATAAATTAAAAAAGCTTTGGCTTTTCGTTACGAAGAGGTAAAGCAAGCCGTTATGGTTAATGCAAGCCCATGAAAACAATAAAGGTTCTTTTTGCGCGGGCCGTGTCTACGCCGTCCTACGCATAAGCCTCTTCTTTTTTATGAAACCCCGATGATCCCGCCGTCATTCCGGCGTAAGCCGGAATACCAGCCCTTGCGGAGAGTCCACTATTGTTTTCGTGAAAAGGGGGAAGCGTCGGACGTGGCGCTCAAACTGCAACGACGGGCGGGCGGAAACATGGGTGCTTATTGATTCTTATCATGAAAAAGATGAATTGCTTTCATAAAAATATGTTATTATGGACCGCGACAAAGACATATAGAACAAACAGCTATATTGGGGGAATTATCATGACAAGAGGGATTACAATTCAAGTAAATACAATGACAAAAGAACAAATCGCATTGCTTTTCGTTAGCTTCCAGCTTGACCAGAATCCTTTGTTTAACACCCGGTTAATGAACGAAACGTCATCATATAAAGACATGGGAGCTGTGGTATACCATGATGCTAAAGATAGGAAAAACTTCTTTAAATTTGCAGGGGCAAAACTGGTTGCAGACACGAAACGGACAGCTATTGAAAAGCTAATGAAGGTTGGCCTCCTGCCAGATTTTTTTAGTAGGCTTTACACAAAAGCTATAGTCTCCGAATTGGAAGTTTCTT
Organism: Bdellovibrionales bacterium; assembly: GCA_041662785.1. Classification (NCBI taxonomy): domain Bacteria; kingdom Pseudomonadati; phylum Bdellovibrionota; class Bdellovibrionia; order Bdellovibrionales; species Bdellovibrionales bacterium. Next base: position 397,124 of record JBAZRW010000001.1, read on the forward strand.
CACGGTTTTTGTTAAGCCACAACCATTCTGCCCGAAGAGTGGCCGAACACATTTTTCCCGCTGATTGTGGTAAAAACGATGCAGAAACACGGAAATCGGAAAAATTTATCATGCAGGTTATTGATCTTGCTCTGGCCGCTGTTAACGAAGTGCAAACCCCTTCCCTAAAGGCCCTTTTGCAATCACGCAGAACTGATGCGGAACAAAGACTTCTTAGGCTGGAGGCGAAAGCCTTGGGATAAATATACCGAAGACTCACCAGCAACTAAAAGCACGGCCTGATTCAGGAATATTCTACTGCCGTCACAAGTTTTGGAGAAAGTCGCGGATTGACTTCCCACTGCCCAGCTTCATCCTGTCCGGCACGCCAATTTCTGTTTGTATAGCGGATCCATTTAATTTCAGGACTTCTCTCGCCGTCATCGCGAGGGGCCCCAGCGAAGGCTGGGGGACCGTGGCGATCCATCTCCTTAATGAACAACCAAATCAGGGGTGGAAACGACAGGAGATGGATCCCCCTACGCTGCTTCGCAGCTTCGGCGCGACAGGTTGCCACGCTCCCGTTGGTCGCTCGCAATGACGCGGGATATTATGGAAATTATTCGGTTTGACTATAGCCTACGTCAGATAAAATGATTCAAAAATCAAAGGGGCCGTGGGGGTCGTGTTAAAAAGTCTGCCGCGCCGCCTCAACGTCTTTTTGGATTTGCGCCTGAAGCGCGGCAAGGCCGTCAAACGTCATTTCGGGGCGCAAAAAGCGATGAAGCTCGACCTCCCACACCTGCCCGTAAATATCCCCGTTAAAGTCAAACAAATGAACTTCGAGAAGGGCGGGCGCTTCCCCAAAGGTAGGCCGAACGCCAAAGTTAGCGACGCCACAAAACGTCTCTCCCCCGCCCTCCTGCGAGCGCGCCTTAATGGCATAAACGCCCTGTAGGGGCTGAGCCAACGCGCCAAGCGCGATATTCGCCGTAGGAAAGCCCAGCGTCCGGCCTCGCCCCTCTCCCGCCAGAACAACCCCGCTAAGGGTAAAGGGCCTTCCCAAAAGCTTGGCGGCAGAGGCCACGTCGCCCTTACGCACGGCGGCACGAATGCGCGAGGACGAAATAATCTCGCCGCCCTCGTCGCGCTTGGGTGGCGCGCTGGTCACGCCCACACCCAAAGGCTCCAGCTTTTGCCGAAGGGCGCGGCCATCGCCGCCACGCCCGCGCCCAAAGACAAAATCAAAACCGACAACAACATGCGCCGCCTGACACGCGCCGATAAGCACGTCCTGAATAAACGCCTCCGGCGTCAGCGCCGCAAAGGCGGGCGTGAAGGGAAGGGTGGCGACGTCGTCCGCCCCCGCCTCTAAAAGCAAGTGGCGCTTGGCTTCCGGTGGGGTCAATAAAAAGGGGCGTTTGTCTTTTTGAAAAAAGGCATGGGGATGCGGATCAAACGTCAGCGCATGAACGGGCAGGGCAAGCCTTTTCCCTTCCTGAACCGCCGCCGCGATAACGGCCCTGTGTCCAAGGTGAACGCCATCGAAATTCCCAAGCGCCCACACCCCGCCCGTGACAACCGGCTGGTGGGTTATGGCATCAAGGATGCTTTTCTCTTTGGCTTTTCCGCCTGTCATTCCGTGGATCCATTATCTTTTTTCTGCCAGCCGCGCTCGCCCTGCTGCCAATAGGTCAGCGCGTGGCCTTGCCCTTTATACGCCGCCCACCGCGCCCGTGCAGCGGCTACAGCGGCATCCTCTTGCCCGTCAAAAACATCGCAAACCAGATCAAAGCCGTCTGCCTTCGGCGCGGCCTCGGCCCCGATGACAAAAAGGACGCTCGCCTCGTTCGGGTTTTCGTCTAGCGTTGTCAGCCATAGGGGCTGCTCTTCGGCGCGGCCATCCTTGACCGAGCCATGGGGCAGAAAGCTATCGGCGCGATGCTGCCACAAATGCGCATCCATAGCCGCAACCTGCGCTTCGTCGGGCAGCTTCACAACAGCCCGCCAGCCCCGCGCCAGCGTTTTTTCCAAAAGGTCGGGGAGCGCCTGCTGGGCCGACTGGCGCGTGAGATGATAAAAGCGAACGTCAGTCATTTCTCGCACGTTTCGGTCACAAAGCGATCCAAAAGGCGCACGCCAAAGCCACTGGCTCCCTTGGGACAAAGGGACTCCCCCTCGCTCTGCCACGCCTTACCGGCGATATCCAGATGCGCCCACGGCGTTCCCTTGTTCACAAAGCGTCCCAGAAACTGCGCGGCGGTAACGCTTCCCGCCAAGGGCGATTCCGCAATGTTTTTTATATCGGCAATGGGTGATTTCAGGAGCTTATCAAAGCTGTCGTGCATCGGCATCCGCCAAAGCCATTCCCCCGTCGCCTCGCCCGCCGCCAAAAGCTGCGCCGCCATCGCGTCATCATTGGCGAACAGGCCCGCATAGCGCTCACCCAACGCGGTCTTGATCGCGCCCGTTAGCGTTGCCAAATCGATGATCGCGCGCGGCTTGTAGTGATCCTGCGCATACCAAAGCGCGTCGGCCAGAACAAGGCGGCCTTCTGCATCGGTGTTCAAAACTTCGATGGTTTGCCCCGACGCGCTTTTCACCACATCACCGGGGCGCATGGCTTTTCCCGAAGGCATATTTTCAACAAGCCCCACAACGCCAACCACGTTGGCTTTTGCCTTGCGCAGGGCCAAAGCCTTCATCGCGCCGATCACTGCTGCCGCGCCCGCCATGTCATACTTCATCGCGCCCATGCCCGCACCGGGCTTAAGCGAAATCCCGCCCGTATCAAACGTCACACCCTTGCCCACAAAGGCGAGGGGGCGTTTGTCTTTGGCGGCGGCGTCGCCCTTCCAGCTCATCGCGACAAGAAAGGGTGGCTTTTCGCTGCCCTGCGCAACGCCCAGCAAGGCCCCCATGCCCAGCTTTTCCATCTGGGCTTTATCCAGAATCTCGACCTCAACGCCCAGCTCTTTCAGCGCCACGGCAGCCTGCGCCATGGCGGCGGGATCTAGGGTGTTTGCAGGCTCAGAGACAAGGTCACGCGCCAAGGTCACGCCTGTCACAATCTTCATTTTTTCGGCCAATAGCTTTTTCGCCGCCACCTCGTTTTTCACAACCAGCGTCAGCGCTTTAAGCTTAGCCGTGCGGTCCTTCTTTTTTGTATGGTATTTATCGAAATGATAAGCGCGAAGCTGCGCCCCAAGCGCCATAGACGTGGCGACCTCTTCCTCACCCAAAAGAGCGCCCTTAAAAACATCGATCAGCAAAAGGCCCCCTGCCGCGCCTTCTCCTGTTTTTTCCTTGGCCAAGGCAGCATAGGCCTCACCGCCCGCGTTTTCATAAGCCAGCGCGTCGGCCTTGCTGGCCTCCCCCACGCCGACCAAAACCACAAGCGCAGGCCCGCCCTTAGGTGGCGCAAGAAGGGTCAGGGTTTGCCCTGCCTCTCCTTTAAAAGACGAAAAGGTTTTAAGGGCGCGTTTGACCGCGCCACCCATTTTTTGATCCACAAGCAAGCCCTGAGCGCCCAATTTTCCGCCTTGTCCCACCAACACCGCCACCGCGCTGTTTTTCATCGAGGCCGTCTTAACGCATGTCATTTTAAGCATGAAAGTCTCCTAGAAAAGGGAAGGGGGGTCACACGTTAACAAGAGTGGGAGACTTTTTTGTTTTAGGCAAGTCCCTTTTGCGTGATTTTCTTTGGAAAAAGGAATAAAAGAAAGGCTAATGCCAAACGGCCAATGAGGGGACTCGTGGCAAAGAGGAAGCACAAACGGGATCCCCGCTTTCGCGGGGATGACGAGGAAGAGAAATGGTTAGGATTGGATAATAGGGTGCGCTTTCTTTTTCTTTCCTCCGGTCTTTTGTAACAAAACCCGCCGTCATCCCCGCGAAAGCGGGGATCCGGTTTCCTTTTTTTCTTATGAATCCTTTCATAGGGCGGTTCGTATAAACTAAATCAGAAAGCTAGCAAGCCATGCGTATTCTTTTTTTAGGCGATGTGATGGGTCGGTCGGGCCGCGATGGGGTTGCCGCGCATTGGGCTTCGCTCAAAACAAAGCTCAAGCCCGATGTGATCATCATCAATGCCGAGAACGCGGCGGCGGGTCATGGGGTCACCCTTAAAATCGCGCAGGACTTTTTCGCCCTTGGCGCAACGTGCCTGACGACAGGCAATCACGCGTTCAACCAAAAAGAAGTTTTCCTTTCCCTGGCGCAAGAGCCTCGGCTTTTGCGCCCCCTCAATTATCCCGAAGGCACGGTGGGAAAGGGCGTTTATGTTCACGCGCTCCCCGATGGGCGCAAAATCGCCATTGCCAATATCATGGGCCATTTGCATATGACGCCAACGCTAGACGATCCCTTTCTTGCGGCTGAAAAACTTGCCAGTCACTATCGCCTTGGCCATCAGGTGCAGGCCCTTTTTGTGGATTTTCATGCCGAGGCGTCATCGGAAAAAATGGCGCTGGCGCATTTTCTGGATGGCCGCGCCTCAGCCGTTATTGGCACGCACACGCACATCCCCACGGCGGATGAGCAAATCCTGCCCCAAGGAACCGCCTATCAAACCGATGCGGGTATGTGCGGCGACTTTGACAGTGTGATCGGGATGAAAAAAGAAGCGGCGCTGTGGCGCTTTATGCGCAAGACGCCGGGCGAGCGCTTGACCGCCGCCGAAGGCGAAGCGACCCTGTGCGGTTGCTTTATTGAAACCGACGACACGACAGGCCTTGCCACAAACATCACCGCAATCCAGCTAGGCGGTAAGCTTAAGGCGCGGGGTTTATAAAACCCTTATTCCGAAGAACCGCGCCGGGGCTTGGCGATATCGTTCGTGTTTTGGTTCATCGATTCAAAGAAGTCCGCGTTGGTCTTGCTGTACTTCAGCTTGTCCAAAAGGAACTCCATCGCGTCGGTCGTGCCCATGGGCATCAGCACGCGGCGAAGCACCCACATCTTGGACATCGTGGCCTTGTCGACCAGCAGCTCTTCCTTGCGCGTGCCCGACTTGGTGATGTCGATGGCGGGGAACGAGCGACGATCCGACAGCTTGCGATCCAGAATAATTTCCGAATTGCCCGTGCCCTTGAATTCTTCAAAAATGACTTCGTCCATGCGACTGCCCGTGTCTATAAGCGCCGTCGCGATAATGGTGAGCGAGCCACCGCCTTCAATGTTACGCGCCGCACCAAAGAAGCGTTTAGGGCGCTGCAAGGCATTAGCATCAACGCCGCCCGTCAGAACCTTACCGGATGAGGGCACAACGGTGTTGTACGCCCGCGCAAGGCGCGTGATGCTGTCCAACAAAATCACGACATCGCGCTTGTGCTCGACAAGGCGTTTGGCCTTTTCGATGACCATTTCGGCCACCTGAACGTGGCGCGAGGCCGGTTCGTCAAAGGTCGAGCTGATGACTTCGCCCTGAACCGAGCGCGCCATATCCGTGACTTCTTCGGGGCGTTCGTCGATAAGCAAGACAATCAGATAAACATTTGGATTATTTTTAGTAATCGCGTGAGCAATGTTTTGCAGCATCACGGTTTTGCCCGTGCGGGGCGGGGCGACGATCAACGCACGCTGGCCCATACCAAGGGGCGAGATCAAATCGATCACGCGCGTTGTGTATTCTTTTTTCGCCGGATCCTGCATATCCAAAAGCAAGCGACGATCCGGATACAGCGGCGTCAAATTGTCAAAGCCAATGCGATGGCGCGTTTTTTCCGGCTCTTCGAAATTAATGTTGCCCACCTTAAGCAGGGCAAAATAACGCTCGCCCTCCTTTGGGGCGCGGATTTCGCCTTCCACCGTATCGCCTGTGCGCAGGCTAAACTTGCGAACCTGACTGGGCGAGACATAGATATCATCGGGGCCAGCCAGATAATTGGATTCCGGTGAGCGCAGAAAGCCGAAGCCATCGGGCAAGACTTCCAGAACGCCTTCGCCATAAATGGCGTTTCCTTTTTCCGCTTGCGCTTTCAAAATCGCAAACATCATTTCCTGTTTGCGCATCGCGGCAGCGTTTTCGATTTCATTTTCTTCCGCAAAGGCTAGAAGCTCAGCGGGGGTTTTAGCTTTGAGTTCACGTAAATTCATGGTGTCCTTGTAGGTTTTAGAAAGGCTTGTTTATGATGATTTCTCGCGTTTCGTGAGAAGGGGGCCAAGGGGCTTTCGTGGTGAGACAGGCTTTTTTTTCTGCTTATGGCAGAATGTCTTTTCGCGCTGTTGTGAGAAGGCCGAAGAAGATAGGGATTGCTGTTTCCAGAAAAATTACCGCTTCAGCACGACCTTCCTTAGGCTTTCTTGCCCCTAATGTCAAAAAAAAACTATGGTTAATCCTTTATTTTCGCGTCTTTTCTGTGTTTTTAACGATCAACGCCGCAAGCCCCTTAATAAAAAGGGCGTCCGTCCCCACGGTTGGGACAACACGGGCAAATGGCGATCCCGCGTCAATCCCCAAAGCCACCGCCTCTTGTTCCAATTCAACCAGCGTTTCCACATGCTCACTTACAAAAGAGATCGGCACAAGAATAATGGGGCGTTTTTCCCGCGCGGCCATTAAAACCGTATCGCTTGTTGTGGGGGACTGCCACGCCGCCCGCCCCACGCGGCTTTGATAGGCCAAAGCGGGATCATGGGGGGGGTCGCCCTTCCACGCGGCAAGGATCGCCGCCATCGTTTCCGCGCATTGCTGTGGATAAGGATCGCCCGCCCGCACAACAGAAAGCGGCAGGCCGTGCGCCGTGAAAATAACTTTGGGGTTTCCATGCCTCTTGGCTTCGTCAAAAACGTGTTCGACCTTTTGCGCCATCGCTTCGATAAAGCCTGCGTCCGTATGAAAAGACAAAACCTCTGTTATCGGCTCTTCTAAAAAGCCACAACGCTTGGCTTCTTTTTGCGCCTCGCGCAACGCGCTGGCCGTCGTCGTTGTCGAAAACTGCGGATAGAGGGGAAGAAAGACCAGACGATCAGGCGCGTATTTTTTAACCTCTGCCATCATCTCGTCAATGAACGGGGGCGCATAGCGCATCCCTACAAAACAGCGAAACGCGCCACGCTTTGATAATTCTTTTTCAAGCGCCGCCGCTTGCGCCTTTGTGTTGGCAAGCAACGGTGAGCTGCCGCCCAACTTTTTATAATTTTCGATAGCCGCTTTTTCACGCCGCCGCGCCAGATAAAACGCCAAAGGAATCCTGATAAAAAAAGGCAGGCGCAAAATGGCGGGGTCTTTAAACAGATTAAAAAGGAAAGGCCTTACGCCCTCCAACGATGCCGGCCCCCCCATGGACATTAGAATGGCCGCCGTTTTCATGCCTCGCCCTTTTGAAAGCCATGCACCAAAGCAACAAGCCGCGCTATATGATCGGGGTTTGTTTCTTTGATCACGCCGTGGCCCAGATTAAAAATAAGTTTTTCGCCAAGCACGTTCATTATTTTTTCAGCTTGATCATCCATGGCCTTTCCCCCAGCCAAAAGAAGATCAGGATCGAGATTCCCTTGAAGGCAGCCTAGTGGCAGTAATTCTTTTTTTGCCGAGTCCAAAGAAATGTTTTGATCAAGGCTACAGCCGCTTATTCCTGTTTGTTCAAAATATTTTTTGTAATCGCTAAGGCTCGCGCCACGCGGAAAGCCGATGATCGGAAAGGATGGGTGCTTTTTTCGAATGCCTTCAACCAGCATTTTCGTCGGCTCTATCACAAACGCCTGAAAGGCCTGCCCCGAAAGCTGCCCCGCGTGGCTTTCAAAGATTTGGATAACTTCCGCGCCAGCCTCTATCTGCCCCAACAGATAGACGAGTGTTGCCGCCTCTATTTTCTCTATCAGCGCCTTTAAAAAGGCTGGCTGGTGGAGTGCCGCCTCCTTGGCTTTCACAAAATCTTGCCGCCCTCGCCCCTCGATCATATAGCAAGCGACCGTCCACAGCCCCCCACAAAACCCGATCAAGGTTTGATGGCTTTTGAGCAGCGGCTTCACGCGCTGGATCGTTTCAAACACGGGCGCGATCCTTTCTGGTCTGTAGATCAAGCCTTGAGCCTGCTTTTCGTCTTCGATTGGCTGAAGGCGCGGGCCTTCCTTTTCGATAAAATCGACCTTAACCCCCAAAGCGTGTGGAACAAGCAGGATATCGGCAAAGAGAATGGCGACATCCAAATCAAAGCGCCGAAGCGGCTGAAGCGTCGCCTCGGCCGCCAAAGTTGGCGTTAGGCAAAAGTCGACAAAACCATCCGCCTTTTTCCTTAAATCATTATACTCTGGCAAATAGCGTCCTGCCTGCCGCATCAACCAGACAGGGATAAAATCCGATACCCCTTTGGTTAAAAGAGAAAGGACAGGCTTATCGGTCTTATGCACGGCTTTCTTCCCTTTATAATAATATATAATTAGATTGTAGTAGAGAGTGGGTGTGGCAAGGAATGGGGATCCTTTTTTATAAACAGAAAAGAGCCCCCTTATCCACGCCACCATGAAGGACGAAAAAAGAGGTCCCGTAAACAAGTTTGTTAATAAGATATTAAAATCGATTAAATTCAAGCGTGGATGGATCTGTGGATAACGGGAGTAAAAAGATAAAAAAGTATCCCCCTAATCCACACACCTGTAAAAAAAGCTATCCCCAAATTCGGATATCGTGGATAACTAAAGGAAAAGGGGCGTGGATTCATTCCAGCTATGGATAAAGTCTATCTTATCCCCATAACGAGACAGGGACGGAAAAAGGGTGGATAAAAGATGACCTCTTTTTTATCAGGCAAGGCGGCGTTGACGGGCGTGATGGGCTGGCCCATCGCGCACTCCAAATCGCCGCGCCTTCATGGCTATTGGCTGAACCAATATGGAATTGATGGAGCCTATGTCCCCTTGGCCGTCAGGCCGGAGACCTTGGAAACGGCGCTGCGCGCACTTCCCCTTCTCGGTTTTCGCGGCGTAAACCTGACGATCCCCCACAAAGAGCTGGCGATGGATATTGTTGACCATGTGGATCCTTTGGCGCAGCGCGTGGGCGCGGCCAACACTATTCTTGTGCGCGAAGACGGATCGTTAGAAGGGCGCAACACGGACGTTTATGGCTTTTCGCAAAACGTGAAGGCGGGCGGCTTTTCTCCCCCCAAAGAAGGCTTTACCGCAACCGTCTTTGGTGCGGGCGGCGCGGCGCGGGCTGTCGTTGTGGCCCTGCAAGAGATGGGAGTCACGGAAATCCGGATTGTTAATCGCGATCAAGATCGGGCGCAAACCCTTTGTGAAACGTTGGCCGGAAAAAACAGCTTTGCCGTGTTCTCATGGGAAAAAGCAAAAGACGCGCTGGCTGAAACAGATTTGCTCATTAATGCAACTTCGCTGGGCATGCAGGGGCAGCCGCCGCTGGAAATCGATTTAACCCCCCTGCCGCAAAAAGCCTTTGTGACCGATATTGTTTATGCGCCGTTAGAAACGCCCTTGCTTGCTTCGGCGCGGGCGCGGGGCTTGCAAACGGTTGACGGCCTAGGGATGCTCCTTTATCAGGCCGCGCCCGCTTTTGCCGCGTGGTTTGGCCGCGAGCCAGAGGTGACGCCCGCCCTGCGTGCCCACGTTTTAGGAGGAGAAAAGCAATGAAAAAGAAACGCTTTCTTATTATTGGCCTGACGGGTGGTATCGGCATGGGCAAAAGCACGGCTCTGAAAATGTTTGCGGCGCTTGGCGTGGCCGTCTTTGACGCCGATGCGTGCGTTCGTGCGGCGCTGGCCAAAGGCGGCGCGGCGGAAGAAAAAATCAAGACAGTTTTTCCCGCCAGCTTTGTGCGAGGCCGCATCCATCGCCCGACCCTTTTCACGTTAGCGTTTCACAACAAAAAGACCCTTGCCCAACTAGAGGCAGTTCTTCACCCCCTTGTTTGGAAAGCGCGAGATGCGGCCATCGCCGTCGCCCGAAAACAAAAGAGCGACGGGATTGTTTTGGATATCCCCCTTTTATTCGAAACGGGCGCACAAAGCGCTTGTGACAAAACACTGTGCCTTTATACCAGCGCCGCCGTTCAAAAAGAGCGCGTGCTTAAGCGCAAAAACATGACTCCCGCGAAATTAAAGGTTATACAAGCGCGGCAGAAGCCCATCGCTGAAAAGCGCCTTTTAGCGGATGTCAGCCTTGATATGGGGGTCAGCCGTAAGCAAGCGCAGGCCATGATCGCCGCGCTGTGGGCCTTGTGGAAAAAGGAACAGGCATGAACGTTCGCGAAATCGTCCTTGATACAGAAACGACAGGCCTTAGCCCGCTGAAAGGCGACCGGCTGGTGGAGGTTGGCTGCGTTGAGCTGATCAATCTTATGCCGACGGGCAATGTTTTTCATCGTTACATTAATCCAGAACGCGACGTGCCCGACGAAGCTTCCCGCGTGCACGGCCTTACAAATGACTTTCTTGCTGATAAGCCCCTTTTTGCCGCCGAGGTCGATGGCTTTTTAGCGTTTATCGGCGAGGCCCCTCTCGTCATTCATAACGCGCCCTTTGATATGGGCTTTATCAATGCCGAACTGACGCGCTGTGGCTTTCGCAATCTGCCCATGACGCGGGCGGTGGACACGCTGCCGATGGCACGAAAGAAGTTTCCGGGAGCGCCCGCCTCACTCGATGCGCTTTGCAAACGGTTTGGCGTGGATTTATCAAGCCGCGATTTTCACGGCGCTCTTTTGGACGCGCGGCTTTTAGCGGATGTGTATTTAGAGCTGATGGGCGGGCGGCAGCCCGATCTTGCCGTCACGAAAGAAGAGGGCGTGGCCGCCGCTGCCGTTTTCATTGACGGCGAGGTGCAGCGCACCTTTAAGGCCGCCCGCGTCCACGCACCTTCAGCGGAAGAGGCCGCTGCGCATGAGGCGTGGCTGGCGAAAATTAAAAACCCTCTTTGGAAAAGCGCAGGCTAATGGTTCAGCTGATCGCCTAAAAACGCCAACGTTTTTTCGTGCGCGTCGCGGGCGGCCTCGGCATTAAAGCTGGCATGCTCCACGCGGAAAAAAGAGTCATCTACACCCGCATAAGTATGCACCGCGATCATTTTATTGCGCCCCAGAGAACGTGCGACGCGGGCGGCTGTTGCCGCCTTAAGGGGATCCGTTTGTTCGCCGCACAGCGCCAAGAACGGCATGCGGATGTCGTGAACCTCACCAAGGCTGGGCGTAAGGTCGGGGGAGCCACAGGCCACGGCCACGTCAACGTCACTTCGCGCGGCTAGCAAAAAGGCCATAAGGCCGCCCAGCCCAAAGCCCACCGCGCCGACCTTTCCGCTGCAATTAGGCTGCTTTCTTAAAAAAGCGAGCATAGAGAGAAGGTCCCCCACCGCGCGATCGTGATCGAAAGTGGGGGCCTGCTTTTGCGTGATCAAAGGACAAAGGGTTAAATAGCCCATGGCGGCAAAATCTTCGCACTGTGCGGACAAGCGCTCTGGTGGTGTTTCTGCGCCGTCAAGAAGGATCAACCCCGCACCGTGTCCCCCCGCAGGGGTCGCAAGGAAGGATTCAATCATATCGCCGCCAAAAGAGGGTATAGAAAGCTGGGTCATGAGAGTCTTTATTTTACCAGACAAACCCTAACGAAACGTTTTTTCCACGAAAACATCACGAAGCGCTGCCCAACACACGTTTGTGGTAGGGCTTTTAACCTCAATCGACAAAAACGAACCGCTTGAGCCAACGTCAAACGGGAAAAAGAATAGGGAAGGGCTGTTTGGTAAAAGGGAGGATTGTTCCTTTTCCGATCCTCCCACCGGATCGCGCAACAAGGCGCGTACAGAAAGAGCGGGACAGCCCGCGCTTTTTTCCAAGGTCAGGCCGAGGCGATAGGCCCCCTTATCCAAAGGCTCATCCAAAAACAAGCGCGCCAAAGGCTTTTGCGGCGTAAGGGCGAGCTGAAACGCGCTGAAAGGAGAAACGGAAGGCAGGGGGAAAAAGTGCGCCCCCGCTTTTTCCAAAACCCAAGGCTGCGGGGAAGGCGTTGTGGCGCGGATTGTCTTAAGGCCTTCGTGGAGCATCTGCGGCGTCCAAGGACTGCGCCGCCAGATTGATATGCTCACGCCGCCGTCAAGCAAAAACGTTTTCTCGTCCTTCGTGAAGAAAGGCGTCAGCGCAGGCGGCGGCGGAAACATTGCGGCCAGCGCCGCAACGTTTTTTTGCCGCGCGGGATCAAGGTGAAATTGCGCGGGCGTTGCCACAAGATAGACGTTGGCGGCGGCGTAAACGTCCAGTGGCGGCGGCTGATCCCCGTCGCTTTCGGGCGCGGGAATAAAGCGATACGCGGGCGCGGCCTCCCGCAACACGTCCGTGTAAAGTGCCCGCACTAAATCCTGATTAAAAAGAAAGGACGAACCGCTGACGACGATGGTATCGCCGTCCGTTGTTGTTTTTGCCACAACCTGCGCCAGTGCGATAAGCGCGTCGTTGTCGTGACGCACCCAAGGCGCACGCGGCGTACCAAAAACAGAAAAAGCAGGGGGCTCACTGGGCAACACAAAACGCGGCGCGAGCCAAAAGCAAAACGCGGCGTTGGAGGCAAGCAGCATGAGTGTCATCCAAAAAACAACACGCTCTTTCTTCAGGGCAACAAACAGCCCCGCCAGCCCCACAATGAAAAAGAGGGGAAGCAGTGCAATCAAATAATGTTGTCCTGCCTGCGAAGGGCCAAAGCCCCACAGCAACAGCCACAACAAAACGGACAGCAAGATAAACGCCGCCCCGCGCTTTTCAACAAGAGATTTTCTCCATGCCAAAAACCACCCCGCGCCTGCGGTGACCAGTAAGAGCGTCCCCCCATGCGCCGCGGCGAAATGAAAAAAGTACGGGGCAGGGCGCTCATAGGATTGATAAAGCGTTTTGTAATCGGCTGTGAGCATTTCCTGCAAATAGGAAGGCTCAATCATCATCAGTGCCGCCAGAGCCGCGATCCCGCGCAGCGCGTGGGTTTGCCAGAAGCTTTTCTTTTTCCACTGGGGGAAATCCACCACCGCGCCCGCCGCCAGAACGGCGAGGCCCGCATAGGCGTAATGCCGCCTGAAAACAATCGATAAGCCAACGAGAAGGCCAAGGACGAGGGCGTTTTTAGCCGACTTTTCTTTTTCACACGCCAACGCCATTGCGGCCAGCAACAAGGCCGCCGCGCCATGATCGGGATAGCCTTCCAACAGCGGATACCAAAGAAAAGGAACAAGGCAGCAAATCCCCGCTGCCGCAAGCAAGGCCGCTTGCCACGACAAGCCATAAAGTCGCCGCAGCAAAAAACCGGCTGCCAGCTGATACGCTGCGCCATAGACAATCATGTTTGTGACAATAAAAACGGTGCGCGACGTGCCCAGCAGCGAAAAAGAAATCAGCGAGGGCAGCGCAAAAAGCAAATTGTATTTTTGCGCGAAGCTTTGGGCAAAATCCGCCCACCCACCTTGTGCCCACAACCTAACGGCCATGTTGGAATACATGGCGTAGTCCCAAAAGTTGATGGCGCGTTCGTGTCCCAGATAAAGGAACACGAAAACGGCCTGCGCCAGCACGGCAAAAGAAAAAGGAAGAACGGCACGACGGAACATAACGCCAAGCTTACAGAAGCAATCAGATTGCAACAAGAGAAGACGTGTTGCCGTGGGTCGCCAGAGAGCCTATAATGCCAACGAGCCAATGAGGTGACATGAGGCAAAAAGGAACCAAACGGGATCCCCGCTTTCGCGGGGATGACCATGGAGCGGAATGGTTAGTGTAGGATAAAATGTTGCGCTTTCTGTGATTTTCATCCCGTCTTTAGCCATAAAAAACGCCGTCATTCCCGCGAAAGCGGGAATCTCGTTTTTTTAAAGGTCACTTCAAAGGACAGTTGATATTAGACGATCCCCTGCGCCAAATGAAAGGCCCCTCCCATGAAAGTCACCGTCAATGTTGAATGCACGCCCGAAGAGGCGCGGACGTTTTTGGGCCTGCCCGATGTTCAGCCCATGCAAGCGGCGCTGATGAAAGAAATTGAGGAGCGTATGCGCGACAACATCCGCGCCATGACGCCCGAAGCCGCCGTGCAGACATGGCTTCCCGCAGGCATGCAGGGCGCGGAAAATCTGCAAAAAATGTTTTGGGGTCAAGTCCAGAACATGATGTCGGGCGTGGTTAATACGGCGAACACTATGGTTACCGTTAAGGACAAAGACTCGGCGGCGTAAGGTTTTTTGACGTTGACCGCGCAAACGCCCCCCCTTCCTGATAATAAAACCATCGTTGCGTTGGCCTCGGCCTTTGGACGCGCGGGCGTTGCCGTTGTGCGGATTTCTGGCCCTCGCGCCGCCTCTGTTTTTCCTGCCCTTTGCCGTCCCGCAACCCTCCCCGCGCCGCGCCGCGCTACCTTGCGCGACATTGTTGATCCGGCCAACGATGAGCTGATCGACCATGCGCTCGTCCTTTGGTTTCCCGCGCCGCACAGCTTTACGGGCGAGGACGTGGTGGAGCTTCACCTGCACGGAGGTCGCGCCATTATTCGCGCCACGCTTGAGGCCCTCACGCGCCTTGACGGCTTTGCCCTTGCGCAAGCGGGCGAGTTTTCTCGCCGCGCCTTTGACAACGGCAAGATGGATTTAACCGAGGCCGAGGGTATCGCCGATCTGGTGGACGCCGAAACAGCAGCGCAGCGGCGGCAAGCCCTGCGGCAGATGGACGGCGCGTTGGGGCGGCTTTATCACGGCTGGGCCGAAAGCTTGACCCAAAGCCTAGCTTATATCGAAGCCGAAATAGATTTTGCGGATGAGGACATCCCCGCCGACCTGACCCAAGGCCGCCTAGCCGCCGTTCGCGCCGTTCTGGCCGAGATGGAAGGCCATCTTGCCGACAACCATCGTGGCGAACGCTTGCGTGAGGGTTTCACGGTGGCGCTTTTGGGAGCGCCGAACGCGGGCAAGTCTAGTCTGCTTAATGCGTTGGCGCAGCGTGAGGCCGCCATCGTCTCGCCTATCGCCGGAACAACGCGCGATGTGATCGAGGTTGATTTGGATTTGGGCGGCTGCCCCGTTTGCGTGATTGACACGGCGGGTCTTCGCGAAAGCGCCGACGAAATCGAAAGCGAAGGCGTGCGCCGCGCCCTTGCCCGCGCCCAGCAAGCCGACCTTAAACTCCTGTTATTCGATGGCAGCGTGGCGCAGCCGTTCGACGAGGCGACGATGGCGCTGGCGGACAAAGACGCGCTGGTTGTGGTGAATAAAGCGGATGTAAGAAGGATACAGGATTCAGGATTCGGGATTCAGGGGCGTCTTCCCTCTTTTTCTTCTCCTTGTCCTCCTTCACCCCTTCGTCATCCCCGCGAAAGCGGGGATCCCGTTTTTTTAAACGGCGAAAAAGAAAACCAAAAAACAAGTATAGAAAAAAAGAGACCCCTCCTTATCTCCGCCAAAACAGGCGAAGGGATGGTGCTGCTGCTTGCCAGCCTTGTTCAGGAAATCGAAGGGCGCTTTATGGCCAGCGAGTCTCCGCCCCTTACGCGCCTGCGCCACCGCGAGGCTGTTGAGGCGTGCGCCGCGCTGCTTCGCCGTGCACTCGTTGCGCGTGAAACGGAATTGTGTGCCGAGGACCTTCGCGTGGCCGTCCGCGCTCTTGGCCGCATCACGGGCCGCGTGGATGTTGAAGACCTCCTCGACATTATCTTCAGCAGCTTTTGCGTTGGGAAGTGAGGGCGGCCTACTCGAGCGCGAGGCGCTCCAGCTTTTCTTGTGAGGCCGTCAGTGGCTTTTGGGGGGCGTTGAGGGCTGCGCCCGCTAGTTTTTGAACGTCCTCAAACGTTGTAACGACGCCAACAAGCGACACCCCCACAGCACAGGCGATGGCTCGTCCTAATGTGTCGATCATTTCCCTTGGCTCCTTTTCATAGAGGGGCCGCGCTGCCTCATGGGTCATAAAGCCAAGGAGCGTTCGCGCCGCTCTTTCCTTTTGTTCGCTCCCCGGCACGGCATAGCGATGGGCAAGATTAATGAAACCAAAGGTCGTGGCCGGATCAACGTTAAAGGCGCTCTCTGCGCCGTCAAGAAGGATGTTGATGAGCTCTTCTTCGCGTTGGTCGTGGGGCTGTGCGTGGCAAAGCGCGTTTCTCGTCTTCCAAAGAAAAGCCATCATGGCTTTGGCATTTTTGTCTATAGGGCTCATGTAAATATCTTTCTTTTTAGGTCATAAAACGCTATGACGAACGCGAATTCTACCCTACGAACGGGGGCAAGTCAACAAACGGCCTTGGATAACCGCCATGGTTTTGATTCCGGAAGAAATAAAGATGAACAGCCAACAACGCGACCGTGCCGCGCCAAACGCCGCTTATGACGTGATCGTGATCGGTGGGGGGCATGCGGGCTGCGAGGCCGCCGCCGCCGCCGCGCGGCTGGGCGCGAAGACGCTGCTGGCCACGCTGTCCATCGCGACACTGGGCGAGATGTCGTGCAATCCTGCCATTGGCGGCCTTGGCAAGGGCCAATTGGTACGCGAGATCGATGCGCTGGATGGGCTGATGGGGCGTGTGGCGGATGCGGCGGGCATTCACTTCCGCGTTTTGAACCAGAGCAAAGGCGCGGCGGTGCGTGGACACCGCTGTCAGGCCGACCGCAAGCTGTACCGCGAAGCGATGCGCGAAACCCTTTTTGCCCAAGAAAACCTGACCATTTTAGAAATGTCGGTTGAAGATTTGACGCGTGGTGAGGACGGCGTTTTCACCATCACCTCGGCGGCGGGCGCGTCTTTGACGGGCGCGGCCGTGATCGTGACCACCGGCACTTTCCTCAATGGCCTGATGCATATCGGCGAGGATAAAATCATCGGCGGGCGCGTGGGTGAGCCGCCTTCCGTGGGATTGGCGGCGGCGCTGCGAGCGCTGGGCTTTCCTTTGGGGCGCCTCAAGACGGGGACGCCCGCAAGGCTTTCCAGCAAAACAATCGATTGGGCCGTTTTAGAAAAGCAGGAGGGCGACAACCCACCCGAACCTTTTTCCATGATGACAAGCTCTATCACAAACCGCCAGATCGCTTGCGGCATCACGCACACCTCGCCGGAAATGCACGCGATTATCCACGCCAATTTGCACCGCGCTCCCCTTTATTCGGGGCAGATTCAAGGCATAGGGCCGCGTTATTGCCCGTCAATCGAAGACAAAGTCGTGCGTTTTGCCAGCCGCGAGAGGCATCAGGTTTTCTTAGAGCCCGAAGGCCTAGACGATGACACCGTTTATCCCAACGGGATTTCGACCTCCCTGCCCCGCGATGTGCAGGATGCGATGATCCATTCCATCCGCGGCTTGGAAAAGGTCGAAATCCTGCGCTATGGTTACGCCGTTGAGTATGATTATTGCGACCCGCGAGAGCTTCGCGCGACGTTGGAGACCAAGCGTGTCGCGGGGCTATACTTTGCGGGGCAGATCAACGCCACCACGGGTTATGAGGAAGCGGCGGCGCAAGGCCTGATGGCAGGCTTGAATGCCGCGCTGAAGGTCGCGGGGCGCGAGCCTTTTGTTCTGGGGCGCGATGAGGCCTATATCGGCGTGATGATCGACGACTTGATCACCAAGGGCACGAGCGAGCCTTACCGCATGTTCACCTCACGCGCCGAATACCGCCTTATCCTGCGTGCGGACAACGCCGATCAGCGGCTCACGCCGCGCGGGTTGGCCATCGGGTGCGTCGGTGCTGACAGGAAGCGTGTTTTTGAGGCCAAAAGCGAGGCGCTGACGCAGGCAAGGGCGCAGATGGACGCCCTGACCGCCACGCCGCAAGAACTGGCTCAGGCGGGCTTTAAAATCAATCAGGACGGCATCCGGCGCTCGGCCCGTGAGCTTTTGGCGCATCAAGAGTTTTCTTTTGAGCGTCTGGAGGGCTATTGGCCCGCGCTGAAGGCCCTTTCCCCTGCCGTCAAGGCGCAGATGGAGATTGAAAGCGCCTATGCGGGCTATATTCAGCAGCAAGAGGCGGATATTCGTGCCTATCGCCGCGATGAGGCGCTCACCCTCCCCGCCGATCTGGACTATGGCGCGGTGGGCGGGCTTTCCACCGAAATCCGGCAAAAGCTTGAGGCCGTGCGGCCTGAAACATTGGGTACAGCGGGGCGTATCCCGGGCGTAACGCCAGCGGCCATTATGGCGCTTTTACGCTTTACGAAAAGGCGCAAAGAAAGGGTACAAGAATGACGGATTCTTTTTCTTCTCCCCCCGTTTCTTGTGAAACAGAGGTCTCGGACGGCGGCCTTGCAGCCTTTAAGGCCAGCTTCCCCGTTGCCCGTGAAACGATGGAAAAGCTGGAGAGCTACGCCGCCCTTTTGCGGGAAGAAAACGAAAAGATCAATTTGGTGGCGGCCAGCACCCTGCCCTGCCTGTGGGAGCGGCACTTTCTGGACTCGGCGCAGCTTTTCCCTCTGATCCCCTCGCCCAAGACGGCGCGGCTTATCGATCTAGGCTCAGGCGCGGGCTTTCCCGCGCTGGTTTTAGCCATCATGGGCGTGGCCGAGGTGCATTGTGTTGAAAGCACAGGCAAAAAGGCAAGATTTTTGGAGGCCGTAGCCAAAGGGCTGGCCCTTCCCGTCACGGTGCATCAGGATCGAATTGAAGCCCTTAAGGGCCTGAAGGGCGATGTTGTGACCGCGCGGGCGCTGGCCGCCCTTCCCGATTTATTGGGGCTTGCCGCCCCTTTTATGAAAAAAGACTCCATCGGCCTCTTTTTAAAGGGCGAAAAGGCCGATGCGGAATTGACAGAGGCGCATAAATATTGGACATTCAGTGTTGAAAAAAGGGAGAGCCTAACCTCCCCAACAAGCGTTATTTTGCAAATAAGCGACCTGAAAGCGCGTCCAAAACATGACAGAAAACGCCCCGTATCCAACAAAAAATGACGCTTCTTGTCGTGTGATCGCTGTCGTCAATCAAAAGGGCGGCGTCGGGAAAACAACCACGACGGTCAATCTGGCGACGGCCATGGCGGCGGTGGGCAAGCGCGTTCTTATCGTTGATGCCGATCCGCAAGGCAACGCCTCGACCGGCTTTGGCTTTTCGCGAAGCGAGCGCGGCGTTGGCTGTTATGAGCTTATGTTTGATGGGCTGGCGGTTGAGGACGTGGCTGTCGCCACCCCTATCCCCAATCTTTCGATTATCACATCCTCTGCCGATTTGGCGGGCGCGGAGATTCAACTGGTGAATATCGAACAGCGTGAATCGCGCATGCGTGCGGCGTTAGAGCGCAGCGCGAAGGATTACGATTTTATTTTGATCGATTGCCCCCCCTCATTGAACCTTATCACGCTCAACGCGCTGGTCGCGGCGCATGCGCTGCTGGTTCCTTTGCAGGTGGAGTTCTATGCGCTGGAAGGAATGAGCAGCCTTTTACAGACCGTCGATGCCGTTCGCGCACGGTTCAATCCGATGCTAGAGATACAAGGGGTTGTGTTGACCATGTTTGACAAACGCAACAGTTTGTCGGAAGCGGTCGCCAGCGATGTCCGCGCCTTTTTTGGTGAGCAGGTATATGAAACAGAGATTCCGCGCAACGTGCGCGTGTCCGAAGCGCCGTCCCACGGCAAGCCTGTTTTGCTTTACGATCTAAAATGTTCTGGCAGCCGCGCCTATATGCTTTTGGCGGGCGAGTTTTTGCGCCGTGAGGAAGATAAGGCGCAAGAGGCTGATGCCGCGTAATGAGTTGTGTTTAAAAAGGAAAAGACATGAACGCAAAAGCCAACATAAAACCAGCCCCCCTTGGCCGCGGCCTTTCCGCCCTTTTCGGGGATACAGACGCGTCTTACAGGCCGCAAACCGTGTCTCGCGCCGCTCCCGCCGCCGTGAAGCCCGCGCAGGACGGGACCACGATTCAGTCCTTGCCGATTGAGTGGATTCAGCCGGGGGCCTACCAGCCCCGCCGTCATTTCGATGCCGAATCAATCCAAGAGCTAGCCAATTCGATCAAAGAATGTGGCGTTTTGCAGCCCCTTATGGTGCGACCCATCGCCGGTGAAAAAGACTCCTATGAAATCATCGCGGGTGAGCGCCGCTGGCGCGCATCGCAAAAGGCAGGGCTTCATCAGGTTCCCGTGATCGTGAAGGCGATGACGGATCGTGAGGCGATGGAAATCGGCCTGATCGAGAACGTGCAACGTCAGGACCTCTCGCCGCTTGAGGAGGCCGAGGGCTATAGACGGCTGTTGGAAGAGTTCAACCACACGCAAGAAAATCTGGCCAAAATCGTCGGGAAAAGCCGCCCGCACATTACGAATTTTCTGCGGCTTTTAAAATTGCCGGACAGCGTTAAGGCCATGCTGGATTCCGGCGCGATCACCATGGGCCATGCGCGGGTCGTGATTACGGCCAAGGATCCCGAAGCGTTGGCCAATGAAATTTTGAAAAAAGGGCTTAGTGTTCGCCAAGCCGAGGCGCTGGCCAAAAAAGAATCCGATGGCCGTTTTGCGAAGAAGGAGAGGGCGTCCACCAGCAGTGATCCCAACATCCTTGCGCTAGAGCGCGACATTGGCCGTTCACTGGGGTTGAAGATCAAGATCCACGTGCTGACCTCAACGACCGGAACGCTGACACTTCACTACAACGACCTTGATCAGCTGGAAGGCGTTTTGAAAAAATTGCAGGCGTAGGGGCGGGAGCGGTTTTTTGGAGCGGTGAAGGGAGCCACATTTAAGCCATAACGCATTGATTTAACGATTGTGACGGCGGCGTGAACTTCAAACATGCCCCCAATTGTGCCCCCAGACGCTATTTCCACGGCATGTATCGGAAATCTCCTTTGACCCTTTGTCTCATTTCATCAAAATCGACAGGCCTATCTTCGGGGCGCAAAACGTACACGCGTATTGAATAAAGCGTTTGGTTGGAGAGCACCTTCATCAGCGACGATTTATGCTCCATTATCGACACAGAGCCCCCCTCTCCGTTTCGAATTCTCACAGCCTGTTCAAAGCTTTCAGCATTGTGTGCCCTGTCGGGTGATGACGCCGTGCATCCTTCCGATGCGGGGACGAAAGTCCCAACTTTTGTAATGCTCATCTGAGCACTCCAAACATTCCAATAAGAAGCTGGGATTTTGTAGTGGTCCGCCCACACTTCTATTTTTTCGTTTAGAGCTTGAAGTCGACCCAAAAAAGCGTCTTTACTCTCTTCTCCTCTGGCATCAATATATTCAACGTCACCAATTAGTTTTGGCGGCTTCCTTTGTATAATTGCTCGAGCCTTTGCGTGAATTTCGTCCGAACCATCTTCTATGGCCAACTCACGAATTTTTTCGTGGACGTATGTGTCGTCATATCTTTCCCATGTGCCGTTAGATATTTTGGTCTCAATTTGATCCGCTTCGCCTTCCAATCGACCGTTTTTTAACAAATAGATGAGAACGCAGTTCAAAAGCCACTCCATTGAAACAACGGTCTTGTGATATACGACCTGTTGGTAATCGAAGAAGCGACCAAGCAACAAATGTTCTGCTGTACGGAGTGCTTTTGCCGTCAAGCATATCTGCTCATCGCGATCTACCCCCATTTGGCTTAGTAG
This sequence comes from Bdellovibrionales bacterium, assembly GCA_041662785.1. Taxonomy (NCBI): domain Bacteria; kingdom Pseudomonadati; phylum Bdellovibrionota; class Bdellovibrionia; order Bdellovibrionales; species Bdellovibrionales bacterium. Next base: position 418,594 of record JBAZRW010000001.1, read on the forward strand.
GTAAGGAAGATCAATAGCACCATAAGGCAGCCCCGTATGGTGGGCCGACCTCATTAAATAATCAATCCGATCTGCATCTAGGTCCGAACTCACGAGATTTGCAAAACGACACGGGGCCTCTCTGTTGAAGATGTTTGAAACCTCCGTCGGTTCAATTCCGTTGTCTATTAAAAGCGCGCGTATGTTGGCATCTTGATCAAGAACGCGCTTGCTTACCGCCTCATGTTTGAGCGGTTTCAACGGCGGTCCGCCTTCGACTATGGATGCGTTGCAATAACTTCTAATCGCATGTTCCATCGCATGAGAGAACGGGTAATGGCCTATGTCATGAAGAAGACCCGCAAGGCGAAAAACAACAAAATCTCTCGGAGCAATTGTTATGTTTCGGGAAGCGTATCCAAAAGCAACTTGAGGGCGATCAAGTTCGTTTCCATGGCACATTCCCCTGATTTGGATTTCCTGCTGTCAAATCATCATACCGATTTGGTATGAGCATGGCAATTACACACTCAAGAAAAAAACACGCCCATCGAGAGGTGTTTTTGGAAAGGTTTCATTAACTAATGTCGGCAGGGACGGATTGCGCGTGATTGCGATCTATAAGTAACTGATTAGGAATTAAGGCAAAAAGGGAATGGTGTCGATCTCGGTCATCACCTTGTCGGTTTCGGTGAGGGCGACGATGATGCGCTGCCAGTGCATAAGGTCGTCGCTGGTCAGCTTGCGCCCCTTGCGATCCTTGAGCCATTTCTGCGCGGGTTGATAGCCGCCAATATAAAACTCCCAAGCCACAAGCGGCACATGATCGAAATACTGCGTGGGGTTGATCCAGACGCGCCCTGTGGCGGCATGGTCCTTTGTCGGCGCGAACCGCAAGGCAATAACCTCGTGATCGCCGGAGACAGGATAGGCGGTGATGAGCGTATCCAGTGCGGGGCTTTCCATCAGATGTAGGGCGCGAAGCTTGCCTCCCTGTGTGGCCAACGCATGAAACGTCGCCTTATCCTTGCTAAAGACGTGATCGTCGGTTCAATCCCTATCGGCAGCACCAGTTTTCGAGATAATATCAATAGGTTACAAGCGGTCGCGCTGAGAGGCTTTTTGTCGTTCATTCTGGGGGAAGCAGGGCGGAAGCATAAAACCCCAAAAAGTATCTTTTAAAAACCGCCAAGCTTCACAATTTATGCTAAGAAACGTTCGTTCAAGCTTTCCGGATAGTGCCCATTATGTCCAGAGACGACTTTACCGAGGCAACAAAAAACAAACTCGCCAAAGCTGTGGGGTGGTTGTGCTCGAACCCAAAATGCCAAAAAGTAACAGTGGGCTCAAATTCTGATCACACAGGTATTATAAATGTTGGGGTTGCCTGCCATAAGGACCAGCTTATTCACTCCAATCTGCCAGTCCAATCAAAACGCGGCATTCTTACGATCCTTGTTTTAAATGGATATATTTTGGAAGCAGGCCTTGTTCTTTCTGGGGTCCAGACATGGATGGCAGAGGCGCAGAAAAAACAATGGATGCTACAACAATCACTATATGAATTAGAAGAATGGCTGACCCTTCTCCCCTTTACAGACCGCCCGGAGGCAGCGTTAGATGGGGCAGGATTATTGGCAGCAACCTTGACAAGGTGATTAAAAAGGGAGGTGTTCCTTTCCCCCAACCTTGCTTGTTGCCGACGAGGGCCCGCCTCGTGTTTTTTTATACACGGGAGGTCTTCCAGAAAGGAAATGTCCCCTTCAAGAAAAACATACTGTCTGTTCATTTCAGGATTAATAGACGGTGGTGCGATCACGTATCCACCCTCGCTACGCACATCAATTTTTCGTTTGGCAGAGGTGCTGTTCTTTTCGTCGACAAATCGGTAATAGAGATGTTTGCCTCCACGCGGGGTGGAAACAACCACAGGGGTTTCTCCAAACTCATCGTAAAGGGCCTCTAGCGGAAGTGCTGGGTCATCAACGTCAACAACAGTGATATTCGATAGCCTTCCTGTGATTAGCCCAATGTTTGCGTTGGAAAATCGCGCTATCATTTTATCAAGCTCAGACCTTGTGGGCTGCCTGTCTTGATATGGTTTCCATTTAACCAGAGGGTGTTTGCCGTCTTCTCCCAAACAAGGAAAAATGGACAAACCCATATCGTAATAGCTCAACGCAAGCTGTTTGAACGGGCTTTGAGCCTTGGACGGCAAAGTAATGGATGAAGAACGAGCCATTTACTTCGCCACTCAATTGCTGGAAGCTTGGCGCGAGGTCGGGATGCGGCTTGCTATCCAAGCATCAATCTGTGAAGAAAGCCATCCAACAGCCCTCGCGCCAAGGCTGACGGGGCGCGGGAATTGCTCCTTCTCGATGAGGTCGTAGGCCATGCTGCGGCTCAGACCAGTGCGGTCAAGAACCTCGCGAAGGCGGATGATTTTTTCGTTTGTGATTGTTTGAGACATATCTAAACCCTCTAGGTTGTTTCAAGATATGACCCGTGTAGAGAACTGCCCTCGTGGCTTCACCGCAAGTGCGGAAAGACTTACCGCAATTGCGCAAAAACGTTGTTGTTTAGCCCCCCTTTCGCACGCGCAAACTTATCCTCAAGCGTTCTTTTTGATAGGCCTTGTTCTTGTGGAAAATCCTCTAATAGCTTGGCGATTACTGCCGTTTCGTTACCGTAGGGGGCAGGTTTCTTGCCGTTAGGTGTCCTTCCCAAAAGCAGAGCAAGCATCGTTCCGATGATGTTGAGGTATGTTGTTTCCGCTCGAGCTCCCAGCAATGCAGGACATTCTTTCCCACCGTTTTCCAGCTCCTCTAAATCTACGCGCTGGAAGCCAAGCTCAGAACGATCCGGCCATGTTGTCTCTTTGATGTAATCGGACAGCCAGCGCGTTTTTATGGGGGCGTCGTCAGCGACAGTCACGCTGGCTTCAAAATCCGCAAAACTTTTTGCGTTGTCGCTCTTTTCTTCATCTGTGACCCGTCGAACGACCTCCCACTGAAACCCCTCTTTGTCCCAGACAGTCAGCCCACCCCAGTAAATGGAAGATTGAAGCGATCCTCTTTTATCCGTGATGAGGGACATAATCCAATCTCGCGTATGGCTGGCTTCTTTTGTTTCAAAATGATGCGGTCCTTCAAGCTCAGAGATAGTCTCTTGAGCGGGATGCGGTGACGTTTCTTCCGTCGAAGCAAGCCGCCTTGCTGGCCGCCCCCGGATGTACCATGACAGACGGACAGTGTTTTCGACGACAAGTTGCAGAAGATCATTCTCAGTTATTTCTTCACCAAAGGCCAAGGAAACCCTCTTGGCGGCATCTTGAAGCGAATACCAATCTTTCAGTTTATATAATCTGCTTTTGGTTTGCGTCATGACGCCCCCTGTTCCTGTTGAGGTGGTGGTATTTCTTGGTTGCCTGTTTTTTGTGCCGTGGCCTGATCCAAATAATCTGCCCAGTCCTGCATCATTATTTTGCGCTCAGGGAGAAACTTGGCGCGGTCGTAGGCTGCGTCGATTTTGTTGCGCTGCATGTGATCCAGCTGACGATCAACGACTTCATGGCGATAGCCGAGCTTTTCTTTGATCGTGGACATGGCAAGGGCGCGGAAGCCGTGACCTGTCATTTTCCCCTTGTACCCGAGCCGCTTCAACGCACTTAGAACCGTGTTCTCGCTCATGTGTTTTTTGGGATGAACCTGATTGGGGAAAACAAGCTCCCACTGGCCTGTGAGTTTATGCAACTCACGCAGGACACCTACGGCCTGTTTTGATAAAGGAACGATGTGGGGGCATCGCTTCATCTTTGTGTGTGGGGTTGGGACAACCCATTGCTGGCCATCCAAATCAAACTCATCCCATGTGGCTTTCAGCATTTCTCCCGTGCGAACGAAGGTGAGCATGAGAAAACGAACAGCAAGACGGGTCTGTATAAAGAGACGGGCATCATTGTTTTGAAGCGTCAGGAGGAAGGCCGGAAGTTCGTCCGCGTCGATTGCTGCATAGTGCCCTGCTGTATGGGGCTGTAAAATGCCGCGCAAGGCAAGGGCAGGATTGTTCTGTGCGCGGTCTGTGAGTATGGCGTAACGGAAAACCTGACTGCAATACTGAATGGCACGACGTGCCATCTCATGAGCCCCGCGCTTTTCGATCTTCTGGATGAGGGCGCGAACGTCAGAACCAACGAGGTCAGCGATGGGGCGCGAGCCAAGTTCGGGAAAAACGTCCATTTCCAGCCTGTGCAAAATGTCCTTTGCATGGCCTTGCGACCACCGTGCTTTTTGGTGTTCGTGCCACTCTCTCGCAACAACCTCAAAAGTGTTGTTAGCGTTTAGCGCGATCTGGCGTTTTCTTTCTTGCTTGGCTTGGCCGGGGTCTGTTCCTTGGGCAAGAAGCTTACGGGCAGCTTCGCGCCGTTCGCGGGCATCAAGCAGGGAAACTTCGGGATAGACACCCAAGGCGAGCCGCTTCTCTTTGTTCACAAAGCGATATTTTAGCCGCCAGTATTTACTGCCGTTCGGCATGACTTCAAGATACAGGCCGCCGCCGTCCGACAGCTTAAAGGCATTTGCTCGGGGTTTTTCGTTCTTGCAAGTGGTATTTGTCAGGGGCATGGGGGCATATTTTCTGTGCCCCCAGAGGTTCTGCCCCCACTTATGCCCCCAATTGGGCAGGGTGTAGAAAAGCATCCTTGGACGGCACTGGACAATAATGCCCAGCTTTTGCAGAGAAATTCAAGAGGTATTGGATGATTTGGGATGCTTTGAAATCAGAAGATGGAGCGGGTGAAGGGAATCGAACCCTCGTAAGAAGCTTGGGAAGCTCCTGCTCTACCATTGAGCTACACCCGCATACAAATAACACCAACAGCCTTTTGAAACGATCCATTAAAAAAATAAGAAAACTGGATCCCCGCTTTCGCGGGGATGACACTTGTGGATTGATATTAAAAACAAAGCCGTCATTCCCGCGAAAGCGGGAATCCAGTTTGTTTTCTATCTTAATGAGTCACGTCATCGTTCCATTGGTATAACATTTAGCTTTTTGCTCGCCTACGCTCGCGGGCATTGAGACCTGCCCGCAATAAAAGCAAACAAGGCCCGCCCGTTTGTGGGCTGCACCATAACAATCTTTTGATCCGGTTTCAACGCCTCAAAAAAGGGCTCAACTAGATTCCGTCTTACCCCACAAACGGAGGTTTTGCCGCAAAGCCTGCTGCCGATTCAAGGGCCGAGGCGGCCTTAAACAACGTCATTTCGTCAAAGGCCTTCCCGATCAACTGCAGCCCCATGGGCAAACCGTTTGCGCAAAGCTGCATTGGCACGACGATGCCCGGTAATCCCGCAAGGTTGAGCGTGACGGTGAAAACGTCCTCCAAATACATTTTAATGGGATCGTCTTCGTTCTCGCCAATGGCAAAAGCCGTTGATGGCGCGGAGGGCGTCAGTATCACGTCGCACTTTTCAAAGGCGTCGATAAAATCTTGCCGGATCAGGCGGCGCACGCGCTGCGCTTTTTTATAATAGGCATCGTAATAGCCCGCTGATAGCACATACGTTCCCATCAGGATGCGGCGGCGCACCTCAACGCCAAAGCCCGCGCCTCGCGTGTTTTCATACATGTCGGCAAGGCTTTCGCCGCCGACCCGCTTGCCAAAGCGCACGCCGTCATAGCGGGCTAGGTTCGATGACGCCTCGGCGGGCGCGATGATGTAATAGGTGGGCAGGGCGTATTTGGTATGAGGCAGCGAAAGCTCAACCACCTCTGCGCCCGCTTCGCGCAGCATTTGCGCGGCCTTTTCCCAAATGCCATCGATTTCGGCAGGAATGCCATCAATGCGATATTCGCGAGGGATGCCGACGCGAAGCCCCTTGATAGACTGGCCGAGCGCTTGCGTAAAATCAGGCACAGGCAAATCCACCGAGGTGGAATCTTTAGGATCATGTCCCGCCATTTCGCGCAGCATAAGCGCGGCATCAGCGACGGTGCGCGTCATGGGCCCTGCCTGATCGAGTGACGAGGCATAGGCGATAATGCCAAAGCGTGAGCAGCGGCCATAGGTCGGCTTAATGCCGACGATGCCCGTGATAGCGGCGGGCTGGCGGATCGACCCGCCTGTATCCGTCCCCGTTGCGGCCAGCGCCATGCGTCCCGCTACGGCGGCGGCACTGCCGCCCGAAGAGCCGCCCGGAACCAGCTTACGCACCGCGTTCGCGGGGTCTTCGCCCGACCAAGGGCTAATGACATTGCCATAGGCCGACGTGGTGTTGGAGGAGCCCATCGCGAACTCATCCAAGTTGGCCTTGCCCAAGGTGATGCACCCAGCGTCTGCCAGTTTTTGCGACACGGTGGATTCATAAGGGGGGACGAAGCCTTCTAAAATCTTGCTGCCCGCCGTCGTTTGCACGCCCTTGGTGCAATACAAATCTTTCATGGCAATAGGGGTGCCGTCCATGGCCCCCGCATGTCCCGCCGCGCGTCGCGCATCCGAAGCCTTGGCGGCCTCGCGTGCCTGATCAAAGGTTGTGACGATATAGGCGTTGGTGGCGGCCTGCCCCTTGACGCTGGCTTTGATATAGCGGTCGGTCAGCTCAACAGCAGAGAATTCTTTTTTCGCAAGGCCAGCCAAGGCCTGCGTCATCGAAAGATCGGTTAAATCGGTCATGGTCGTTTTTCCAAACTAACAGGTTGTTTTAACAAACGGGACTCCCGCTTTCGCGGGAGTGACGGGAAAGGGAAATTGGTTGTCCCCTTCGTCATCCCCGCGCAAGCGGGGATCCCGTTTTTATTTTTTATTCCACCACCTTAGGGACGGTAAAGAAGTCAGCGGTTTTAGAGGGCGCGTTGGCAAGGATATCTTGCGGCTTATCGCCATCGGTAACGACGTCTTGTTCACGCCAGCCGAGAGAGGCATCGTTGACGTTGGCCATCGGCTCCACGCCCTCGACGTTCACTTCGTCCAGCTGGCCAACCCAAGCAAGGATTTTGTTAAGGTCGCCCGCAACGCTTTGTTGCTGTTCGGGCGGGATTTTAAGGCACGCAAGGCGCGCGATTTTGACAACGGTGTTGATATCGACGGTCATGGCATCCCACAGGTGAAAGGTTTTTATAAACGCTTCATGCTTCAAAAGGAGAGTGCGATTGTATAGAAAAAGAAAACGGGATTCCCGCTTTCGCGGGAATGACGGTTTTTGTTTTCCGTTTCTCCCGCTCCGTCACCCCCGCAAAAGCGGGGGTCCCGTTTGTTTTCTTATCGCGCAAACCTTTCGAAATTTTTTGAGTACAGAGTCTTTGGCAAAAAGCCAAAAGCAAGCTATCATCGGCCATGGCCATCTGCAACCTTTCCGATATGCCCGCCCTGTTAAAGCCCGACCAATGCCTTTTGGGGCTGGATTACGGCAGCGTTGTCATTGGCGTCGCTATAGCGGACCCCGCCTCGCGGGTGGCCTCGCCCCTTATGGGGCTGGTAAGGCGCAAATTCACGCAAGATCGCGAGGTTTTGAGCCAAATTATTACTGAGCGCAACATCGGTGGCCTTATTCTGGGCCTGCCTAAGAATATGGATGGAACCGAAGGCCCCATGGCGCAGGCGGTTCGGACGTTCGCCTCGAACCTTATGCGCCGCGCTGCGCTGCCTCACCCCAACATGCCGATTGCCTTTTGGGACGAGCGTTTTTCCACGGCGGCGGTAACCCGCGCCATGATCGCGGATGATCGCTCACGCAAGCAACGGGACGAAACGGTTGATAAAGCCGCCGCCGCCTATATTCTGCAAGGGGCGCTGGATGCCCTGCAATCGATGAAGAAGGAGAGTGCATGAACGAACCTGCCCGTTTCTCACTTTTTTATGCCTCGCGTGATGGTCAGGCGGCGCGGGTCGCGACCTTTTTGGCGGGCCATTTAACGACGATGGGGCACGAAGCCGTCGCTTTTGATTTGGGACGCGATCAGCCGCCCGTGGCCTTATGGGACGATTCGACGGCGTGTTTTGTTATTGCGCCTATACGCTTTGGCAAGCATTTGCCGCCTGTCGATGATTTTATCAAGCGCCATAAGAAAACGTTAAACGAGCAGCCGTTGGTTTTGGTCTCGATCAATTTGACGGCGCGGAAAAAGGGCAAGGACACGCCAGAGGCCAATCCCTATTTGGGGAGGTGGGTGAAAAAGCATGGCCTCCGTCCTTTTATCGCGACGGTTTTTGCGGGCAAGCTGGATTACAAACTTTATAGCTGGTGGGAAAAGCAAGCGATCCGCTTGATTATGAAAATAACGGGCGGGCCAACAAATCTGGACGCGGCCATCGATTTTACGCCGTGGGATAAGGTTGAGTCTTTGGCCAAACGCGTTGCGCTTTTGGCTCCACCTGTTCAAGAGGAAGAAGTGGCATGACGTCCGCGCGGGTAGCCATTGTTTTTGGCGGCTCCGGCTTTTTGGGGCATACCGTTGTGCAGGCCTTGGTGGCCAAGGGCTATACGGTGCGCGTGCCAACGCGGGATTTGAATAAGGCGCAGGACCTCAAAGTTCTGGGCGCGGTGGGGCAGGTCATCCCGTTCTTGGCGTCTATAAGGTCGGACGCTTCGGTCGCGCTGGCGGTTGAGGGCTGTGACGTTGCCATCAACCTGATCGGCCCCTTGTGCGAAAAAAACAAAAAGGGAGCATCGCTTGCCCCTGTCGAGACAGCGGCGCGACTGGCGCGGCTTGCGAAGAGCGCGGGCGTGAAACATTTTGTCCACATTTCTTCGTTGGGGCAGGATCGTCGCGCCGCCTCATGCTTTGCGCAAACCAAGGTGCGGGGCGAGGAAGCCGTTCGCGCCTTTTTCCCTAGCGCCGTGATCTTTCGACCCAGCCTGATGTTCGGCCCCCGCGATCGCTTTTTTACGCGCCTTGCGTTGATGGCGCGGTATTGGCTTTTTCTTCCCCTGCTGAGTGGCGGGGTGGCGCGCTTTCAGCCCGTTTATGTCGGCGATGTGGCAGCGGCCATCATGGTCGCGCTAAGCAACCCCTCCGCGCAAGGCGGCACGTTTGATCTTGTCGGCCCGCGCACTTATTCCTTGCGTGACTTGATGCTGGTCACGGCCCGCGTGATGAATAAAAAATGTATTTTGTTTCCCGTGCCTGTTTGGCTTGCGCGGGCGGTGGTGAAGCTTCTTTCTCTACTGCCCTCGCCCCCATTAACGCGAGAGCACATTGATCTGTTGCTGACGGACAGTCTTTCGCGGGACGGCAGCGCGTTGCCCCAGTGGGGCATCACGCCCGCGCCGCTGGAAGATATTTTGCCGACTTATTTGTGCTGAAGGATTTTGTGCGTGATCCACCCCACCCTACACACCCACGTTTTGTTTTTTATGAGAGATATCAAAAAAACAGATCGTCATTCCGGCGAAGGCCGGAATCCAGCGCCGCGCGTCTGCGCGGCAAAAGACTCATGTGCGCGGCAGACGCCGCGCGACTGGATCCCGACTTTCGTCGGGATGACAGGAAGACTGAGGTTTATCTTGCCATTAAAAAATAATCAGTTGAACTGTAAGGTAATCTGCGCGTGACTTCTTCTCCCCCCTCTTCAGCCGCGGCGCGGCACTGGAAACTTGATCGACCCCTGTGGGGGCTGTCCCCCAACCGTCGTGGCGATTGGGCTTTGGGCGCTTTGGGCGACGGGGCGCTGGTTGTCGTGCCGTCCAGCGATACGGGCGCGCCGCCGCGCCTTATCGCGGGGCATCAGGGCGTGAGTCTGGAAATCGCGGCAGACGCTGACGATCATGCCTTTTTGTCGGGCGGCGATGATGGCCGCCTCCTTTTAGTCGATCCGCAAATTGATGTGCCAACGCTTTTGGCCGAGCACGCGGGCAAATGGATTGATCATGTCGCCTCATCCAGCGAGGGGCTTCGCGCCTATGCCATTGGAAAGATGCTTTATCGTTTGGATGACGCTGCGCAAGAATATGCCCCTCCTTTGACGTTGCCCAGCAGCATCGGCGGGCTGGCGTTTAGCCCCGATGGCCAGCTGCTTGCCATCAGCCATTACGGTGGCGTGAGCGTGTTGTCGTGCAAGAAGCCTTTAAAGGCCCCCACCCTTTTGCCTTGGAAAGGCTCGCACCTTTCCCTTTTGTGGAGTCCTGACGGCCAGTTTCTTTTGTCCTCGATGCAGGATGGCGCGGTGCATGGCTGGCTGTTTCAAGGCGGCGTCCCGTCGCCCGAAGAGGGGCGTGAGATGCACATGCAGGGCTATGAAACGAAAATTGCCTCGATGCGCTTTACAACGGGCGGAAAATATCTGGCGACCAGTGGCGCGGCGCAAGTTGTTTGCTGGCCGTTTGGCGGCGAGGGTCCGTGGGACAAAAGCCCCCTTATGCTGGGCGGCGCTGAAGCGCGGCTGGTGGGCCACGTCGCGCCCCATCCTGTCGATCCTGTGGTCGCGGCGGGCTATGATGACGGGATGGTGATCCTTGCGCCGCTTGATGGACGGATGGAGATTATGATCCACCCGCCTGTGGCGGCGCGCGGTGCGGGCGTTGTGGGGATGGTGTGGAGCGGTGAGGGCGATGGCCTCGTTGTTGGCCTAGAAAATGGCCATTTGCTTCTTTTCACACATTCCTCAATCGCGGGCTTTGTGCGCGGGCGGTTTGGGGGATAGGGTTGCCTGTTTTTGTCCTTATGCGGGAACGCAGGAGGTCGCTGCTGCAAGCACCGCATCGGCAAAGGACGTAGCCATTCTAGGAGATAGGGAAACGGGAACGGACAGATTGCTTGCGGTTTTGAAATTTGCAACAATGGCTCCGCCGTTGTTCAGAGACGGTTGAGCTTCTTTTATGGCGGCGGCAACGGCTGTTGCTTCACGGCCATTTATCGAAAAAAAAGCCGCCACACCGTCTGAGTTTTTATAGGCAATGGCCACACGCCCGTTATCGTGTGCAATATCGCAAGAAGAAAACTGGGGCTGTTCTTTGGTGGGGAATATGGCGTCGAATTGGGCAAATGTGGGAAACATGGCGGGCTCCTTTTTATGGTTTGTGCTTGACCCCTTGAGGGGGTGGCGGCTTTTTCTGGTGCTATCAATGGGGTCAGATCGTTTTATAAATGCGCTTGCCGCGTAAGTCGCCCCGTAAGGCGGCCTAGCAGCGCGGCAGAAAATAAGATATGGTCAGTGCGTTTCGTCATGAAAAGAAGTATCACCTATGGCGCGACAAAAAACAATGAAAAAATGCGCATTTTTATACTTTCATGACGTTTTGTTGCGTTCCGTGTAATAAAGTTGCGCGGGGCTGGGTCGAATAATTTCAGTAATATGTTCTCGTCATTGCGAGCGACCAACGGGAGCGCGGCAATCCATCTCCTGTATTTGCCGTTTTTGAGAATGTTTGCCAATCTAGGAGATGGACTGCCGCGTCGCCTTTTCAAGGCTCCTCGCAGTGACGGCTAGGGGGGCATGGAAATCAAAAGTCTCGGCTATAGGAGCAAAAAATGGAAACCAGCATTCTGATTACGGGTGGCTCAAGCGGCCTTGGCGCGGCGTTGGCGCAGTCATATGCCGCGCCTGACGTGACCCTTTTTTTAAGCGGGCGTGATGCTGCAAGGTTGGAGGGTGTCGCCGCCCGTTGCCGCGCTAAGGGCGCGTGCGTTGAGGCGACCATTGTGGACGTGACGGATGGCGCGGCCATGGCTTCGTGGATTGATCAGTGCGATCAAACCGCGCCGCTTAATCTGGTGATTGCTAATGCGGGTATTTCGGCGGGAACGGGCGGGGGTGGAGAAACGCCTGCCCAAACGAAGGCCGTTATGGAAACCAATGTGCAGGGCGTTTTTAACACGATCCATCCTGCTTTGGCGTTAATGAAGCCGCGTGGGCGCGGGCAGATTGCCATCATGGCCTCACTGGCTAGCTTTCGGGGGCTTGCGGGTGCGCCCGCCTATTGCGCCAGCAAGGCGGCTGTGCGTGTGTATGGCGAAGCCTTGCGGGACGAGCTTGCGCCGCAGGGCATCAAGATCAATGTGATTTGTCCGGGCTTTGTGAAGACGCCGATGACAGGGCAAAACGGCTTTCCGATGCCGTTTTTGATGGAGGCCGATAAGGCGGCGCGGATCATGAAAAGGGGGCTAGAGAAAAATAAAGCCCGCATCGTTTTCCCGTGGCGGCTGGCGGCGCTGGTGTGGCTTATGTCCGCGCTTTCCCCCAACTTGGCAGACGGGCTCTTTCGCCGTCTGCCAAGAAAAAGGGGCGTAGAGTCCCTCGGTTAAAGGGCGAGGGTAGCGGCTGTTGCCGTGGGGAGTCGGTGCCCCCCTGTGCTCAAGCGTGTGGGATATTGACCCAAAAAGGCCTCTGAAATAACGGCGGGCTCATTCGGGGGCATAATTTTAAGAAGGGAAAAAATAGCCGTTCCATCACGTTTTCCCTTCGCGATATCGTCGGCGTTAAGGGCGTATCCTGTCATGACGTCCTTCGACCCATTCACGACATACAAATAATCACATTTGTTTTTGAGCACCTCGGCCGGAATAGCGGGTGCGAAGGAGAGATTCTGGCTCCAGACATGTGGCCCGATAAAAGCGGCGGCCTCTTCTTTGGTGGCGGCGTTCACCATAAAACGACGATCGGCATACTCGGCAAGAAAAAGAGCGGGCGCATAAAGGTGAACGTGGGAAGTTCCCGATGCATCGGCAATATAAAGAGGGGCCTGCATTTGTTTTTTATTGTTCATGGTCAATCCTTTCCACTGAAAATGACAAGGCTTATTGTACACGAGCAGCGGCGCGGGATCAAAGAAAAACAGGGGCGTTAATAGTTTCATGCTGTCTTTCGGGCGGGCTGCTAAAAGAAAAACAATGGCATCCCCTTGTTTTGTTGGAGGAGGCTGGCTATAAGCGCGACAACAAAACATGTCTTTAAAGGAGATCGTTCCCATGGCTATCCAACGCACTTTTTCGATTATCAAGCCTGACGCCACGCGCCGTAACATAACGGGCAAGGTTAACGCCATGCTAGAGGCCGCAGGTCTTCGCATCATCGCGCAGCGCCGCGTTTTATTGACCCGCGCACAGGCGGAAGGGTTTTATGCCGTTCACCGTGAGCGCCCCTTCTTCAACGATCTTTGCACGTTTATGACCTCTGGTCCCGTCGTGTTGCAGGTTTTAGAAGGCGAAAACGCCGTCCAGAAAAACCGCGACGTGATGGGTGCGACCAACCCCGCGAATGCGGACGCTGGCACAATCCGCAAGGAACTGGCCGAAAGCATCGAAGCAAACTCAGTTCACGGGTCGGACAGCGAAGAAAATGCGGCGATTGAAATTGCCTATTTCTTCAGCCAGACGGAAATCGTGGGCTAAAGAGGCCTGTTGTGTTAAAAAGGGGGGGTATGAACAAATTTCTGCCCCCCTTTTATTGCCGCAGCAAAAACCCGCTTTTACGGGGGTTGGCTTTTTTTGAGCATGTCCTCAAGGCCAAGCGTGGCCGCGTGCAAACGCCGTGGCAGCGCTGCCTCGCGCATTTCGAAACCCTTTTTATCGATAATACGCTTTTCAGCTTTTTGTTTTTGAACAAGCATCGCGTGACGGAAAAGCTGTGGCGAGCGGGGCAGCCCCATCCCTTTCAGATTCGTGGTCTGGCCAAGGCGGGGATTCGCACCATTATCAATCTGCGCGGCGAGAGGGACTGCGCGTCCTATTATCTTGAAGAGCAGGCCTGCCAGCGCCATGGCATAGCGCTTGTTAATGTCACGATGGAATCAAAGCGCCCACCGACCCGCGAAAAGATCGCGGAATTGGCGCAGGTGTTTTCAACGACCACTTATCCCGCTCTTATGCACTGTAAGTCCGGCGCGGATCGAACGGGGCTGGCGGCGGCGCTTTGCCTTATGATCCATGATGGGCGGTCTGTTGAGGAAGCACAAAAACAGCTTTCCTTGCGCTATGGGCATCTGGCTTCGTCCAAAACGGGCGTTTTGGATGCGTTTTTGGCGGCGTATCAAAAAGCTGCCGCGCAAGAGGGCGTGACCTTTCTGGCTTGGGCGCAAAGCCCCGCTTATGACCGTGAGGCCATTATGGCCGTGTATAAACCCCGCCGCTTTGTCAGCTGGCTTGGCGATCTTGTTTTACGGCGGGAATAAAAAAGGCCGCTCCTTTTCAGGAACGGCCTTTTTAAAGGAAGAAAACAAAGGCTATTAGGCGGCCTTGATTTTCGAGATTTTGTTGATCGAGTCGTTAACGTGCTTGGTCACAGGCTCAGCGGCTTGTTGCGCCACGCGGCTGGAAATCTGGGACAAGTTGTTAAGGTCCGACATCATCGAGTCGAAATTGTCTTTCAACGCGGTGTTTTGCGTGCTGACCAAATCATCAACCGAGGTGATGGACGAAAGGGATTGGGTAACCTTGCTGCTTTGGTCGATATTTTTCTGAACGAGGGCGCTAAGGCTGTCGCACAGTTCGCCGCAGCCCTTGGTCATAATCGAAACAGATTGCAAGGTGACGTTCATTGTATCCCGCACCATGGTGTTCATGTCGCTTGCCGCTTGAAGAAGCGTGCTGGTCATCTTTTCCATTTGTTCGTTTGTGGCTTGCATTTCTGCCCCCTGAAAGAGAAAATTTACGCACAAACACCCCGAAGAGAAAGGCCTTGGCGCACATAATGGTATGTTGCAGTGCAACAATTTAGAGTTAATATATACGGGGTTGGGGCGTTTGTCAAGAATACTTAACAAAAAAAATTATATAAGGAAGCGGGTTGCATTTAGATCGCTTTGGACTCATTCTTGGCGTTTCAAGTTCGTGGGCAAAAAGTGATATGAATCGATGAGTTTGTTAGGCATTAATCGGGGAAAGAAGCTCTTTTTCATTGGCCTTGTGGTCTTCGCGCTTTGCGTGGGGGGTGCTGGGGATGCCTTTGCTAAAAGCAAAGCTAAAACAAGGAAAAGCAAGGCAAAGGCGCGGACGCATCACGTTCTGGCGGTTGATTCTTCATCGGCGCGTTATGCCGATATAGTGATCGAAGCCTCAACGGGGAAGGTCTTGCATGAATCCAACAGTACTGCGATTCGCCGTCCTGCCTCCTTGACCAAAATGATGACGCTTTATTTAGCGTTTCAAGCCCTTGAATCGGGCGCGATCCGATTGGACACGCCCCTTCCTGTGTCGGCGCGTGCGGCGGCGCAGGCCCCCACCAAGCTTTGTTTGCGAGCGGGACAGACCATTCGCGCCTATGACGCCATCATGGGCCTCATCACGGAATCAGCGAACGACGCGGCTGTCGTTTTGGCGGAAGGCCTTGGGGGCGACATTCCTCGTTTTGCGGCCATGATGACGCAGCAGGCCAAGGCTCTTGGTATGAGCCAAACCGTTTTCCAAAACCCCAATGGGCTTCCTGACCCGAATCAATTCACGACGGCGCGGGATATGGCGATGTTGGGCTATGGCCTGATCTATCATTTTCCGGGATTTTATCCTTATTTTTCAAAACAGAGCTTTGTCTATAAGGGACATACTTATAACAACCATAACCATCTGATGGAGCGGTTTGAGGGCATGGATGGCATTAAAACCGGCTATATTCGCACGTCCGGCTTTAATCTTGTCGCCTCGGCCATGCGTGGGCAAACGCGCCTGATTGGCGTGGTTTTTGGCGGAACCAGCGCCCCGTCTCGCGATCGGCAGATGGAAGCTCTTTTAAACGATGCCTTTGGTGCGGTTTCGCGTCAGGAGTGCCGTGAGGCGCGTGCGCTTGCGCTGCCATCCAAGTCGGTTCCTGCTTTTGCCGCCTCGTCGCGTCCTCGCGTTTTGCGGACCCAGGCGGGTCGTGTTAGAACCGTTCTGCCCGATGATTCCCCCGTTGAGTCCGCCTTGCAGAAGGGGGAAGAAGGCGAAACCCAAAAAAAACAAAGCGAAAATGATGCATGGGGCATACAGGTCGGCGCGTATAGCGAAATTGATGGAGCCCAAAAAGCTCTGGCGCAGATGGCGTCTTCTATGGCCCCCCTTTTGGGGAAGGGCGAGCCAAGCTTGCAAAAAGTAACCATGACAGATGGCTCGGCCATGTATCGTGCGCGCTTTGTGGGTCTCGAGCAAAGCAGCGCCCGCGCCGCGTGTGCACACCTTGTGAAAAGCGGGCGTAGCTGTCTGGTGATTACGGGGCCATGATTTCCTGAACAGACGCTTAAGGACTATTCGTCATAGGACAAGAGGCTGGAGACGGGGATGTCTATTTTTTGACGCCCGTTCAGAAAGGGCAGCTCGATAATATAAACCGCCCGTACAAGGTCGACGCCCATTTGGCGTGCCAAATGGATGGTCGCGGCAGTCGTGCCACCTGTGGCCAGCAAATCGTCAATAATAACGCCACGTTGGCCCACCGTGATAAGCCCTTCTTGAATCTCAAGGGTGTCTGTTCCGTATTCTAGCTCATAGCTATAGGACTGCGTTTTACCTGGAAGCTTGCCTTTTTTGCGAACCATAATAAGGCCAATCCCTAAGCGCGCCGCCAAAGGTGCGGCGACCAGAAAGCCTCGTGATTCGACAGCAATAAGAAAATCAGGGACATCTTCTCGAACAATGACCTCAAGGCGGTCAATCGTTTCTTGCCAAGCGGGCCCGTGGCCCAAAAGAGTGCCAATATCATAAAACAAAATGCCTTCCTTGGGAAAGCCGGGAACAGAGCGAATGTGAGCTTTAAGATCGAGGGGCATAAAACACCTTTATTATAAGGACAAAGAGCGGGCGCATGCTAACGCATTCTGGGGCATAAGCCAGAAAAATTTGTCCCTTATTAATAATATGCAAAGCATTAAGCGGATAGGGTACACTGAGAAGCCGATCCGCTTTCTGTGGCGGGAGCGCTATATCTTAAACGGGGCCCAAAAATGACATCCCATTTGACCAAGGAAGACGTTCAGCGACTCTTGCAAGAACCGTCCCCTTCCGTGCGCGCCGAAGTGGCGGGTAAATTGGCGCTGGACATCGAGAATCCTATTTTGTCGGATAATGAAACGGCGTTGGCGCAAGAAGTCGTCCGGCTTATGGCCAAAGACGTTGAAGCGTCCGTTCGCTTAGCCCTTTCACAAAATTTGCGCCATGCGGCGCGCCTGCCTCATGACATTGCCGTTCAACTGGCGAATGATATCGAGCAAGTTGCTCTTCCCATTTTACAAGAGTCAGGGGTTCTAACAGATCAAGATTTGCTTTCCATTATTGCCAAAGGCTCTGGCTCTAAACAAGAAGCGATCGCCGGTCGGGCTATCGTTTCGGCCACCGTGTCGGAGGCGATCATTACCTCGGCGGGTGAAAAGGCCGTCACAACGTTGCTGGGCAACAGGGGCGCACAAATATCGAACGAAGGCTATGATAAGGCCATCACGCGTTTTGAATCGAATGATGTGGTCAAAGAGGCCATTTGCAGGCGTGCTACGTTGCCCGCCACTGTCGCCGAACGCTTGGCCTTTATGGTTTCGGAAAAGCTCCAAGATTATTTGGTTTCGCATCACGCGCTTTCCACATCGGTTGCCGCCGATTTGGTTTTACAAAGCCGTGAGCGCACCATTGTTGAAATGGCCTCTGGGTCTTCTGAAGAGGAGATGGAGCGTCTGGTCACCCAAATGAACGACAATGGGCGGTTGACGCCGTCGATCATTCTGCGCGCCTTGTGCATGGGCGATGTTCTGTTTTTTGAATCCGCTTTGGCGGTAAGGGCAGGGATCCCGCTTCTGAATGCCCGAATCCTCATCCATGATGGGGGACAATTGGGAATGAAAACGCTTTATGACCGCGCCACCATGCCCCCCAATATGATGCCGGTCATTCGGGCGGCGCTGGATGTCGTTCATGAAACCGAGATGGATGGCGCGGCCCATGATATGGAGCGTTATCGGGCGCGGGTGATTGAGCGCGTCTTGACCCAGTTCGAAGATGTTGGCTCAGACGACTTCGAATATCTTTTAAACAAACTGGGCGATATTATGTCTGCCGAAAAACGCGCTGGCTAATACTAACGGCACTACGACGTGACTCATTAAGACGGAAAACAAACGGGATTCCCGCTTGCGCGGGAATGACGGATTTGTTTTTAATATCAATCCACACGCGTCATCCCCGCGAAAGCGGGGATCCCGTTTTCTTATTTTTTTAAAAGGATCATTTCAAAAGGCGGTTGGTATAACAGGCGTCTACCCCCAAGGGCGTGAATCCAAGATAATAAACGACCCTCCCGCAAGGGGAGGGTCGTTCTGGGTCTTTGTTAACCCGAGTTCGGAGCTGTGCGTCTACCCCTTCGCGGCGATGTTCAGGAAAAGCTGGCTGACAAGTGCCACGTCGGGCGTGCCGGTGCGCTTGCATACGGCCTCGGCCTCGGCGAGTTGAAAAAGGCGCGTTTCAAGACTTTCCAGTCCCCAGCGATTTAGTTGGCGCGTCATGGGATCGACCAATTTCCAAAAAACGGGCGGGGCAAGTTTTTTAAGGGCTTCGCCTGCGCTTGCGCCATTCGCCATATGGGCGCGTGCCAGTTGCAAGCGCATCAAATGTCGTTGCATCCCGCGCAGCAGCGCGATGGGTGAGCTTTGCTCGGCCAGCAAATGATCCAGTAAGGTGGCGGCGCGTCGCGCCTCGCCGCTGGCGGCGGCCTGCACCAGATCGTCAATCTCGGCGCCGCCCGCATTCGCGATCACGGCGGTGACATCCTCAACAGACACTTTGCCAGTGCCTTGCGCATAAAGGGCAAGCTTGTCCAGCTCACTGCGCATGGCAAGGCGGTCGGGCGGTAAAAGGTCGGCCAAAAGCTGGACGACATCGCGTGGCGCGGCCAGTTTTTCGGCTTGCAGCGCGGCGGCAACGGTGTGGGCCCTCGCCGCGGCATCCTCTTGGTAGCAGGGAATTCCTGCGGCGAGAGGAGAGGTCCCCTCACACAAGGCGCGGAGTTTGGATCGTTTGTCCAAATCGCCTGCCTCGATCAGGATAACGCTGTCGACGGCGGGTGGATCTTTCAAGAACACAGCCAGCGCGGCGGCGTTGCTTTCGCTGGCGCGTTGCAAGCGGATAAGCCTACGCCCACCCCCCAGCGCCATCGACGCAGCTTCGTCATAAAGGGTGGCGCTATCGCCGCCAATCTGCCCGCCCGTCATAAGCGAAACGGCAAAAGGATCGGCCTTGTCCTTAACAAGTTTGGCGGCAAGATTTTCGGCGCGCTCGCTAACAAGGCCCGCATCGGGGCCATAAACCAAAATCGCACGCACGTCCTTCGGGGGCGCTTGCAGAAAACCGGCGATCTGAGAAAAAGAAAGCTTCATGCTTTAGGGGGCTGGCTTGGTGGCAGAGGGACGTTCTCTTTCTGCATAGTAAAGGCTTAGGCGGCCCGCAATTTGCTCGCCGATTTCGTTCAGCGCCCGTTCATACGCATCGCGCTGCGTGGCCAGCGTGCCAAACTGTGCCGTAAGGCGGCTATAGCTGGCGACGCTGTGTGCCGTGCCGCTGAAAAGGTTTTTCTTGTCTTTGCCCACTAGCCTATAAGAGGCGTTCATCTCTAGCTGGCTGCGCGAGGTCGTCGCGTCCTTTTGTACGCCAAGCCCCACTTCTGTTGAGGTAAGAACGACGGTCAAAAACGCTTTGGGCGCGGCAGGACGGCCATGGAAATAAAGCCGGTCGATCAATTTATTGCGAAGGAATTGGCCGTCTTGCCCATCAATGGACTCAATAAAAACGTCACTCATGGAAGCTGTGACGGCGTGCGAGCCCGCATGATCGCCATAAATCGGGGAAAAGCCGCACGCCGAAAGCAGCAGCAGACCCATCAGAAAAGCGCGAGGGCGAAAGGTCATCATGCCACCACGACGCTAACGATTTTGTTTGGCACGACGATAATCTTTTTCATCGTTTTACCTTCCATGGCTCTCTTGACCCCCGCCTCCGCCAGCGCCGCTTCTTCAATGGCTTTGACGCTTGCGTCCTTGGGAATCGTGATGGTTGCACGAAGCTTGCCGTTCACCTGCACCGCGATGGTTGTGGTGTTTTCCACCAGCAAAGCGGGATCGGCTTTCGGCCATGTGCCTTGGACCAGCGGCGTGGTGTGGCCCAGTTGTTGCCACAGCTCTTCCGTGATGTGGGGCAGCATGGGGTTCAAAAGACGTACCAGTGTTTCGATGCCCTCGCGTAGAACGGCGGCATCGCCCTCAAAAGACTCCAAAGCGTTGGCCATCTCACGCGCCCGCGCGACGGCGCGGTTGAAGTGGAAGCGCTCAATGTCGGCGGTGAAGTCCGCGATGGTGCGGTGGATCGTTTGTCGCAAGGCGAGCGTTTTGTCCGCATCGCTCTTGTCGTTTGTCGGCGCGGCTTCAGCTTTGTCCAGCAAGCGCCACAGGCGACCAATAAAGCGCCATGCGCCTTCAACGCCAGCCTCTGACCATTCAATGTCGCGTTCCGGCGGGCTGTCGGACAGCATGAAAAGCCGCGCCGTATCTGCGCCGTAAAGCTTGATGATCTTGCCCGGATCGACGACGTTCTTTTTGGATTTGCTCATGACCTCGATGCGGCCAATCGTGACGGGGCGGCCCGTCTGCGCGTGAACGCCAGAGCCATCCGCATGACGTTTGACTTCTTCGGGGTACAGCCATGCGCCGTTTTCATCCTTATAGGATTCGTGGCAGACCATGCCTTGCGTGAACAGGCCGGTAAAAGGCTCATCGATTTTCAAATGCCCTGTGGCTTTCATCGCGCGGGCAAAGAAGCGGGCATAGAGCAAATGCAAGATCGCGTGTTCAACGCCGCCGACATATTGATCGACGGGCAGCCAGTAATCGACATCCTTCGGATCGACGGGCTTATCCTCGCATGTTGCCGAGCAGTAACGCGCATAGTACCAGCTGGAATCCACAAAGGTGTCGCAGGTGTCGGTCTCGCGCAACGCGGGCTTGCCACATTGGGGGCATGCGACATGCTTCCACGTTGGGTGATGGTCCAGCGGATTGCCTGCCTTGTCCAGCGTAACGTCGTCGGGCAGCGCGACGGGCAAATCTTTTTCCGGCACAGGCACTGCGCCGCAGTGCTCGCAGTGAATGATCGGGATGGGGCAGCCCCAATAGCGTTGGCGGCTAACGCACCAATCGCGCAGGCGGTATTGTACGGTTCCTTTGCCCGCGCCCAGCCCTTCGATTTTCTTGATCGCGGCCTTAAGCGCCTCGACGGTTCCAAGTCCATCTAAAAACTGTGAGTTAAAGGCTTTGCCTTCGCCGGTATAGGCAACATCGCCCACGGTAAAGGTGGCCGCGTCTTCACCGTCAGGCAGCACGACCGCCTTGACGGGCAGGTTATATTTGCGGGCAAAGTCTAAATCGCGTTGATCGTGCGCGGGGCAGCCAAAGATCGCGCCCGTGCCGTATTCGACCAAGACGAAGTTGGCGACAAAGACAGGCAGCGTCCACGACGCGTCAAAGGGATGAACGACCCGCGCCCCTGTATCAAAGCCCTTCTTCTCGCCCTTTTCGATATCGACGATGCTGGTTCCCGTGCGGTTACAATCGGCGCAGAAGGCCGCTAACTTCTCGTCCTTTTGCGCCAGCTCTTTGGCCAAAGGATGGTTGGCCGAGATCGCGACAAACGATGCGCCAAACAAAGTATCGGGGCGGGTTGTAAAGACCTGTATTGTTTCCACCGCGCCGTGCTCGCACGCAGTCGCGGTTGCGCGAAGCGCAGAGCAGTCGCGTGCCACGCAAAAATCTACATAAGCCCCTTCAGACTTGCCGATCCAGTTTTCCTGCATCAGGCGGACTTTGTCCGGCCAGCGATCCAGAGTCTTCAGCGATTGCAGCAAATCCTCGCTATAGGAAGTGATGTTCAAGAACCATTGGGACAGCAGCTTCTTTTCAACCAAAGCGCCTGATCGCCAGCCGCGTCCCTCGATCACTTGTTCGTTGGCCAACACGGTGTTGTCCACGGGATCCCAGTTCGCCCACGCTTCCTTGCGATAGACCAAACCGGCCTTCAGGAAATCCAAAAACAATTTTTGTTGATGCTTGTAATAGGAAACGTCGCACGTCGCGATCTCGCGATCCCAATCCAGCGACAGTCCCATGCTCTGCAGCTCGGCCTTCATGACTTTGATGTTGTCGTATGTCCATGTTGCTGGATGCGTTTTGTTGCCCCGCGCCGCGTTTTCCGCCGGAAGGCCAAAGGCGTCCCAGCCCATGGGGTGAAGGACGTTAAAGCCCATGGCACGTTTATAGCGGGCAACCACGTCGCCAAGGGTGTAATTGCGCACATGACCCATATGGATGCGCCCCGAAGGATAGGGCAGCATGGACAGGGCGTAGTATTTGGGCCGCGAGGTGTCGGTGACAGCCTTAAAGCTTTGATTTTGTAGCCAGTATTGTTGCCATTTGGCTTCGGTGGCGGGGGCGTTATAGCGTTCAGACATAGGAGATGACCAAAGGGTTAGCGTTTACAAGCCGCCACGTTACCGCACATTCTTTTGCCCCGCAAGGAGGAGGGCGCGCTTGCGGAATTAGTTTCATATGGACGCGATTAGGGGGTTTTTGGCATAATGCTTCAGCGCGGCGGCCCATTTTCACGAAGGAATTTTTAAATGATAGAAAAAGACAGAATGACCATATTGGGTGACTCGATTGGGTATGGTTTTGGTTCGCGTCTTAGAACCATTGGCTTGCGCACAGATTTTCAGTTTACCCTTTTGTCTTTCGCTTTTGCGGTGGCAGCCTGTCATGTCTGTGAGCCACATGCCCCATCGGATGCCGTCTTGAAACTAGGCCTTACGACGAGTTTGAGCGCTGGTTTCGGGGTCGCTGTCATGTGGTTTGGCGAACTTGCGCAGGCCTCGTATCTGGCCCTAAAAGGCACACAGCCGCATAAGGGGCACAGGAGTCCAACCCCCGTTGTTATTACGATGAATCCTTCCGATACCTTTACGAAGGAGCGCCTTTTGTGGCAAAGCAACGCCCGCGCCATAAAAAAGGGCGTGGCCGTTCTTTTTGCTGGAGTTTGCGCGGCCAATGTCCTGATGACTGTTCCGAATAGCGCGTTGTCGGTGGCCACCACGTTGGCCGCCCTTATGCCCGCAGCAGCACGTTTTGACGAAGGGCGGAAGCGTTGGCGCAATATGTACCGAGGAACATGGGCGGCAGAAAAGCCTTTTCCTTACCTGTTAAATGCCAAGACGACCCCAACGGCTCCCTCAAGCCCCAATCCTTAATCTGACTCTGTAACCATTTGCTAATAACCCGATGCCATAATGGCGGCGAGTTTTTGATATCAATGGAGAAAATCTTATGGACGGTCTAACTTTTGAAGCCCTTGCCCCCGATGCCGCGCGCGCTTTTTTGGCCACCGTTGCGCATGATCTGTTGCCCATCATGGTTCCGGCGGACAAAACGCTGGTGCAAGTGGCCGCGCTGCCCTTTTACGACGACTATAAGCTTTATGCCTTGACGGACATGACCTTGCCGCCGCCCAACGTGCGCTATGTCCTTTATAAGGAGGGCGACCTTCATATCATGAATTGGACGAATGAGCCGCTTTATGAGGTGAATGAAAAGGGTCCCATCAAGCTGGATCGCAAGACGCTGGTCGCCTATGCGCGGTTTTTCTTCCACTATGTGCGCGGACAACTGGGGCGCTTTATCATCGTGGAAAAGCCCGAAGAAGTCGTCTGGCTGGACAACGCGACGGATAAGGAAAAGGCCGATGTGGCCGCCAAGCTTATGCCCGTCACCTATAAAGGCATTGGCCGCGACAACCTTTTTACGCTGACGGCCACGGTGGTGTTTAAAAACGCGCTGTTCAAAACAGACATCAAAGTCGCGCCCTATGAAATGGACGTGTTTGATGCCGAGGCGGGCGTGCCCGAACACTTCACCATCGGCCAGATGAAGCTGACGAACGAGGAGCTTCTTTTGGAAGAGCTGAACCTGCCCATCGACCCCCCGCCCAGCGAGTTTGGTTGAGGCTTTGGGTTAGGTGGCATTCTGAAAAACGAAGGCCTTTCGTACATTGACTTGTCGCTCTGTTTTCCCTAGCCTTGTTGCGGAGAATAATTCGCCTATTTACGCAGCATCAAACGGGACACCGCCATGAAAATATCCCATGTTCTCCTTGTTGTAGGGCTTAGTGCCGCCGTGGCCTTTGGAACGGTGCGCTATGTTGCCTCGACGGCTCCATCATCTGGGGCAGCCGCCAAAGAAAGCACTTTTGAGCGCGTGACGCGCACGGGTACAATCCGTTGCGGCTATTCCGTCTGGAATCCTCTCTTTTATATTGATCCCCAAACCAACGAAAAACGCGGCATCTTTCATGACATGATGGAAGAGGTAGGCACGCGCCTTGGTCTGAAAATTGTCTGGCAGGAGGAAATCGGCTGGGGCATGGTCACGGAAAGCGTCAGAAACGGGCGCGTTGACATGGCTTGTGCTGGCTATTGGCTTAACCCCGCGCGTATCAAGCTTGTGGCCACATCAGCGCCTCAACTTTATTCGCCGCTTTATGTTTGGGGGCGGCAGGATGATCCCCGCCACTTTAACAATCCTGAAGAACTGAATTCGGATAAAGTGACGGTCGTGCAAACAGAGGGCAGTGCCGAAATACAATCTGTTGCAAAACGATTTCCAAAAGCCAAGGTTCTTTCTTTGCCGGAGCTAGACACGATCTCCGACGAAATCGAAACGCTTTTAACGAAGAAAGCCGATTTTCTCGTGGCGGACGCTTCCTCTGTAAGCACTTATACCGCCCGCAATCCGGGAAAGATCAAAAACCTGTTTCCGTCCCAAGCCATGAATGTTTATCCGACCGTTATGCTCCTGCCGCCGGATGATTTGCGTTTTAAGGAAGTTATCGACGACACACTGCGCAATGTTGAGTATGATGGGACGCTCGATGATATTTTAAAAAAATACGGCAAGGAACATAGCTACCTACGCAACCCCTTGCCTGTGAATCGGGCTCCCTAGGGGGCTGGGCGCTAACCTTCTCGTTGTCCCTCCCCGTCATCCCAGAAAACTTTCTCTTTCCATAAGAGTTGAACGAACGACGGCGAGGGCGGCCATATAATACCAACCGCCTTTTGAAATGATCCATTAATGAAAAAAGAAAACGGGATCCCCGCTTTCGCGGGGATGACGGTAGAGGGATTAAATTAAACACAAAACCTGTCATTCCCGCGCCCTCGTCCCGCCGCACTTGCGGCGGGCGAAAGGGCAAAGCGGGAATCCCGTTTGGTTTCTTACTCAACGAGTCGTTTCATGCGCCGTTTGGTATAAACACCCATTTGGCAAAATCGCTTTAAATGAGGCTAGAGCGTGTTAATAGATGTTTTGGCAGGGTAGGTTGCCGAGGACTCGAAATAACGCGCCCATGCTCATCCCAAGCGCCGTGAGAGGCCTTCTAAAGGGACATTTCACCCTCATTATCGGAAACGCCCCTCAAACGACCTTTTGAGCACCCTAAAAGTCCCCAAAATTAACCATAATCAACAACAGGCAACAGGCCTCTTGCATAACCCATTCTCTGTCATCCCACGCCCTTTTGTTTGAGGGCGCGTATTAGCAAGAAGAATCGACAACATAATTAACGGCCATGCCAAACCCCGCGCCATTGTCGAAAAAAAGGATTAACAACGCTCATTTATTAACAAACAGTAAACGTAACTTGTTGAAAGTAATGGGAAAGTTGTTTTGAAGTCGGATTTTTGCTATCATCCACCAGCAGACGAAAAGGTATTTGGCGCATCGCGCAACAATTAACAGGCCACGAAATCATTTTACCAACCCACAGGGGGACGCTATGTTAAACGCAAGATACTCGGAAAACACATTTTTAACGACCCCCGCGCTCGTTGTCGCGTTGCGGCTCGTGAAGGACGAAAACGAAGTGAAGCGGACAATCCCAGCTTTGCAACCTGTTGCAACTATCCTCACCGGCGAAGGCGGTTATGAGGGCGGTCGACCGCATGCTTTTGTTTATCCTCTACCGGATGGAACGCTCATCCGCCTTCGCTTCAATGGCAACAATACTTACAACTACGAGAGCGCGACAGCTATCCCCAGCACACATCCTGCGGCGAAGGCTTACGCTAAAAATCCAAATCATGAAATTGAGTTGCTTGTTGCCGAAGAAGGCGACCTTGGTCCCCGCGCTAATCCTGCCGATGTTGCAAAGCTGAAAGATCGGCTTGAAGCAGATACGCGCCGCTATCTGCAAGAGCAGGCAAACGAACGCCGCTTGAAACTTTAATCGTCATAGCTTCACTTTAGGGAGAAATGACGATGGTTGCCAAGTGGTTGACCCCCGACGAGATTATTGACCTCATGATGGCTGCTATCCGCAAGGACGGCACAGCCGCTTGCCCCTATTTTGGCCGCGCCCATCTTTATACAGGGCCTCGTTACGAAATCCATGAGAACGGCTCGAATATCCTTCATTATGATTGGAAGCTCGGCAGCAATCACAAACGCGCCCAGTTTTTAGCTCCTGTCTTTGGAGCAAAGTTGGTTGACCATATGAATATTTCCACACAGGTTTTGGATGATATTGCTTGTTCCGGCCTTCCCGTATACGAATACGTTATAAAATCGTTTGCAGATCAAAAAAAGCCGAAGGACAAAGCCGTTGCAGAAGCCGACTACATCATGCGTGTCGCTTCAAAATATTTCGTTGACGGCCTTTGGGGTCATGTGACGACTTCCGTTTGCGGTGCAGGGCGTGACCGCATTTTCTTTGATACCGAATTTCCACGGCTTGGCGTTCAGGCTGTTGATCTTATCACAGGCCTTGCAAAATCCCGCGATATTGAAGATGTCAATGAAGGCTCGATCATGGACATTCGCAAGCTGTTCAAGCTGAATGCGATTGAGACGGCCTATCGCGTTGTTTGCGTGAGCGAGCAAGACTTGCTCAATAGAACCGCATGGGATTTAGCCTCGGAAAGAATCATGCGAGAATGTCTGGCCGTTGAAGAATTTTACATGATCGACCGTCAAAAAGGATGGAAGGTTGCGGCGAAAGAATTGTTCAACGGTGGCATTCCCGTGCCGGAGCTTGTTCGATTGGATCGTAAGCTGAACCGCCAAGACCGCGCTGCCAAGCGTTCACCGAAATATTGTGGAAGTCCCGCTGAACGCCTTTCTCAGAAAGAATCCAAATTGATGCATTTCGTAACAACGATTGCCGCAAGGACAGCCAGCGCGACCGTTGCCCCGCGTTAAGACGAGGAAAAAGCCAACGGTTTCTTTGATTTTTGGCTGGCTATATGCCTTATGGCGAAGAAAAAAATCAGCCCCCTTACCCCCCCGAGCGTCTTTCGCAAAAAGAAGCTAAATTGCTACTTTTCGTAATGACGATTGCGACGCGCTCTTCACAAGAAAGAAGGCTAATCCCTTAAAAAAGGAGTGTTTCCCAAAACCAACTCTTGAAATGTTTTGGGCATAATTCTGCGTTAATTGGCATGAAAGTATTAAACGCATTGTTTTTTTCGATAAAAAAACATAGTTTCAGTCCAGCGGCTCATATCAGGTTGTTCTTATTATTTTTAAGGAGTGCTTACACATGATTCAAGACAATGTTTGCCCTGTTAGCTCTATGGCAGAAGATAAAACAGAAAGCGATTTTCAAAAAAAGAAAGAGAAAAGAGCCGTTCTCATACAAAGAATGGCTGCGGTGGCGGGATACATCACCCTGCCCGTTGGCCTTTTTTATATGGACCACCCCATGTTGTTAACCGCCATGGCTGCGTGTCACGCCTTTGGGGCGTTTGCAGTGTCTTTATTGTCTGCTCTTGATCCGGATGATCCGTTCCCTTCGACTTCTTCAGCAAATTGGGAACAGAGTCCGACGGCAGGGTTTGGCCGTGCCTATCTTGCCGCAGGGATTCTCTCCCTTAGTGTAGCTGCCGGCATGGAGCTTACCGCTGACAAACGAATTTCTCACAGCATGGCCAATCAGATATCTCAATCACAGCCATCAGGGGCGACCCCCTTATCCAAGGGAAAGCAATGTCGGATGGGCGTTCCCTATCATTATTTCCCCTTTGATTGGATGTACGATGGTGTCGAAGGACCCTCTGCTGTGGTGACGGTTGAGGACACAAAACTGTCTTATGCAAAAGATGGCGCTTCCGTTTTATCGGGAACGATGGATGTTTCGGGATGGCGTATCAACTGTATTACAGGAACACCTAAGGTGCTAAGAGGGCAGATTTCTTTCAAGCAAACCACATTGTCCAACGGCATGAGTCGTTTTGAAGCAAAATAAGAACGTGACTTTTTGCCCCTACCAACTCTTGAAATGTTTTGGGCGTAACGGGCTAAACCCTATCTCGTAAACGCTGTCGGGGCGGGATCGGCCACGCGGGTTTCTGTCCCCGTGACTTCAATCACCGCAAGGCCGCGCTCAATCTGACCCGTTTCCATCAAACGGAAAACGCCATCGATGCCCGCAAAGCCAGAGGGTGAGGTGAGCGTCGCGTTGTCGTAGCGCAATCCATGACGTGCCAAAACAACCGCCAAGGCTGTGGCGTCAAACGCCAAGGTCGCCAACCGTGGCGCGGGCTGACCATAGGTCGATTGATAGGTGGTCATAAACTTTTCACGCGCTGTCGGATCGGGTGCGGCGAACCAGCCGCCTTCCAACAGGGGCTGTCCCTCGGCCACATGCGGCTCATCCCACAGACCCGTGCCGATAAGGCGCACATGTCCTTTTTCAAAACCGGCTCCGGCCAGTTGGCCTGCAATCGTTCGAAGCGCTGCGCCGCCAAAGGGAACAAAGACGGCCTCAATCTCGTCTTTATGCGACGCGAGGGCGGCCACCGTCGCGGGGGTTTCCGTGGCGACGATCACGCCGCCCGACTCTCTGACGGCCTCGTCAAAGGCATCCATAACCAGCTTGCCATAGGGCCCCGTGGGTGCGACGGCGGCAAAGTGGCGAACGCCTTGGCTGACAGCAAAGGCAATAACGCGCTTCACCTGTGGCGCAGGGGCAAAGCCCATAACAAAGGCTCCGTTTTCTGCTAGCGACACATCGGTTGAAAGGGCCAAAAGGCTGACGCCCGATGGCTTGATCACGCTTTTGACGGCGGCGACATCGCCTGCGAACAAAGGCCCGATGATCAGTTGCGCGCCGCTGGCAAGCGCCTCCCCCGCGGCCTGCACAGCGCCAGCTGGCGTTCCCTTAGTATCGCGGGGCATCAGCTCAAAGTCCTTGGATCCCATTTCAAAAACAGTCAGCTGGGCGGCATTCACCATGGCTTGCCCCAAAGGGGCGCTTTTGCCGGACAGGGGAACAAGAAGGGCGACCTTTTGCGCAAGGACGCTTTGCCCCACGGGCATGGCGTTAGGGGGGGCAGGGGTATAATAAGGGTTGTTTTTATAAGCGGCGACGTCTTTTGCGGATTGTGCGGATAAGGCTGCCGTTTCCGGCGTTGAGATGTTCCTGTGATCCTGTATGATACCAAGGCTTGAACAGCCCCCCGCCATCAGGATCAAAAGAAGAGCCCATGACAAAGAAAGACATTTTTTTGACAAAAGAGAACGAAAAAAAGAAGAAGGCATGGCCGGATTTCTCTCTTTGGGGACAACGATTGATCCAAGGTAGCCAAGATAACGAGTCAAGTAAACAAGCAACCCTGCCCCCTGCCCTTTATGTGGTGGCGACGCCGATTGGCCATTTAGGTGACATTTCTTTACGAGCGCTTTGGACACTTTCACAGGTTGATGCGGTTTTATGCGAAGACACGCGCGTGACGGGCGGCCTGTTGCATCATTACGGAATCAAAAAGCCATTGATTTCCTGCCATGATCATAATGAGGCCTCGCGCAGCCTTGAGGTGATGGCAAGGCTTGCCGCAGGCGAACGGCTTGCGCTTGTCAGTGATGCGGGGACGCCACTTATTTCCGAT
Source organism: Bdellovibrionales bacterium (assembly GCA_041662785.1). NCBI lineage: Bacteria > Pseudomonadati > Bdellovibrionota > Bdellovibrionia > Bdellovibrionales > Bdellovibrionales bacterium. Next base: position 448,436 of record JBAZRW010000001.1, read on the forward strand.
CCGGGCTTTCGTCTGGTGCGTGCCTGTCGGCTGGCGGGGCATGAGGTGATCGCTCTGCCGGGCGCGAGTGCGGTTCTAACGGCGCTGGCCAGCAGCGGCTTGGCGACGGATCGTTTTTTGTTTGTCGGCTTTTTGCCCGTGAAAACCAAGGCGCGGCAGCAGGCCTTGCAAGAGGCCTCGCGAACAAAAGCCACTTTAGTGTTTTATGAATCCGCGCAAAGGCTCGCCGCGACGCTGGCGGACATGGCGGCCGTTTTGTCCGGCACGCGCATGGCCACGATGGCACGAGAGCTAACCAAACTGCATGAGGAAGTCGTAACCGCGCCATTGGCAGAGCTTGCCGCGCGGTATGGCGAGGCCGACGCGCCGCCCAAGGGGGAAGTTGTCATCCTTGTGGAGGCTGGCGAAGAGCAAACGCTTTCTGACGAGGACATCGATCAGGCTTTGCGCGAGGCGCTGAAAACACTCAGCGTGCGCGATGCGGCGGCCACGGTTGCGGCGGCGCTGGGGCTTAAAAAGACCGCAACCTATCAAAAAGCGCTGAATTTGGTCGAAAACGACGCCTAAAACGACCTGTTTTGACCCTCTTTTTTGGCCTTTTCTTGCTATTTGACAGGGGGGGCTTGGATTCGCTATAAGCCCTCATTCCCGAAAACGTGGACAGTCTCGGTTTTCCTTATGAAAACGCGTCGGCCTGTCCCGTCTTGATCAAAAGGACCAAGACCTATCGGGACAATGAAGAGCCAGTGCCTTTTTTTACGATGCACTTTTGGCGCGATAAAGAAGAAAGACCCAACAATGACGAAACGTCTTGAATCCAAGCATAAAATCGACCGCCGCCTTGGCGTCAACCTTTGGGGCCGCGCTAAAAGCCCGCTTAACAAACGCGATTATCGCCCCGGCCAGCATGGTCAGCGCCGCACGAAGCCTACGGATTTCGGCATTCAGTTGCACGCTAAGCAACGCCTTCGCGGCTATTATGGCAATGTCGGCGAACGTCAATTCCTGCGTTATTACAAAGACGCGCTGCGCCGCAAGGGCGATAACGGAGAAAACTTGATCCAGTTGCTAGAGCGCCGCTTGGACGCCGTTGTTTATCGCATGAAGTTTACGGCCACCGTTTTTGCTGCGCGTCAGCTGGTGAACCATGGCCATGTTCTTGTGAACGGGAAGAAGGTCAACATCGCATCCTATCAAATCCAAGAAGGCGATGTTGTTGAGCTTCGTGCCAAGGCCAAGCAAATGGCCCCTGTTCTGATGGCCGTGGCGCTGACAGAGCGTGATGTTCCTGACTATATCCAAGTCGATCACAAGGAAATGAAGGGTACGTTCGTTCGCATTCCGAAAATGGACGAAGTCCCCTATCCGGTGCAGATGGAGCCCAATCTGGTGGTTGAATACTACTCAAGGTAATTTGCGCCTTTGTTTTGAGAAAAAGGGGTGGAAAGGCAGCTTTCCGCCCCTTTTCATTTTTCGCCCTACCCAATAAGGAAAGTCCATGAAAGCAAAAGGCAATGAATCACCAGCCTTTTGATTTTGTATAATTTTTTATTGCTTTCATGGAGAAAAAGCCTTAATCTCTTGTTAAGGAAGAGTTGGGGGATTCTCCTGCTTTTTATTTTTTGAGGAGGCTTTCATGATTATGCGCCTTTTTAAGACCAACAAGACCGCACCCGATCAGGCTTTTACGGCTTTTTTGGGGGAGGGCGATATTGTTCGCGCCGTTGTTATTCAGCGCAATGCCACGCGCCCCGTCCATCAGCACCTCCCGTATCATTTTGATGCGTTGACGAACGATAAATAGCCTCTTTTCTTTTATTGAAAGAAAAAACGCTGTTTTTTGTCGAGCCCGCCACGCGCCCCCTTGGGGCGCGTTTTTGTTTTCGGCAATAAAATGAAGGGGTTCAGCAAAAGAGGGCGAATTAGATTCAATTTTATCAATGTTTTATCATTCATCACCCTTTAAATTTTTCATGGTAATAATAAGGACGATAAGAACAAAAACTTTTTAAAGGGGGCCGTCCCTATGACAAAAGAAAAGAAACAACCGTACGCGCTTTCTATTCGGCAGCTTTTTAAAATTGTCGAACCGCAAGTTGTTGGCGGTGGGCGCGTGCTGGCCATTTGGCTTGAAGAATTTTTGGGCGATATCCGTCATTATGTTTCTTTGACGGGCAAGTCTCTTATGAAAGTGGCTGCGACGCTTCAGGGCAACATTTCTTTGGGCGATTTTATTGCGGCGGCGGAACAAACGCAAACCCCTGTGCAGGGGCGAGCGCCCCCCAGAGGTCTGTCAAAGATTTTGTCGCAGCTGTTGCCCCACCTAAATAAGGGTTAGGCGTTGCCCTGCGGCGGGGCCTGCATCGCTTGCTGCTGCTGGTCATACAGGGCGGCAAAGTCGATGGGGTTGATCAAGACGGGCGGAAAGCCCCCATCGCGCACGGCGTCGGCGACGACAGCGCGGGCGAAGGGGAAGAGGAGGCGCGGCGCTTCAATCAGTAAAAATTGTTTAAGCGTCTCCTCTGGCAGGGCGGGCATGCCAAAAACGCCGCCATAGGCTAGCTCGGCAATAAAGGCCGTTTTGTCGGCCAGCTTGGCTTCCAGTTTAAGCATCAAAAGAACTTCGTGGGTATGGGGATCCAATTTCCGCGTTTGGACATTAATACCCAGATCCACGGTGGGTTGTGCTTGGACATTGGAAAAGATTTGTGGCGCGTTAGGGCTTTCGAAAGAGAAATCGCGAACGTATTGCGCATGAATGGCCACTTGGACGGGCGCGGTGGTTGTCGCTTGTTCTGTCATCGTAAGGAATCCTTCTAAAAAAATGATGCGTTTGCTTAGCACGCTCTTACGGTAATCACAATTCCCTTTGCTCCCCCACCTTGCACCCGTTGCGCAAAGGCGGATGACGCGGTAAAGTGCTTCTTATGGAATCTTTAGACATCCTTATTTATGCGGCTATCACCGCCTTTTTGGCTTATCGGCTTTGGTCTGTCCTAGGACAGAAGGACGAGGGCGATGGGAGCGGCGCGTCCCGCCCCAATCCTTTTGCCAGAGCGGACAAACCGCCGTCAGAAGAAAGCCCTGTCGTGCTGGAAGGTCAAGCCCGTCCCATGCCACCATCGGCCTTGACGCCTGCGGGCCATGCGCCGGCCTCGCTGGCGGGGGCGCTTGATCAGGTGAAGGCGATTGACCCCGCCTTTGATGAAAAAAAGTTTTTGGAAGGCGCGCGTGTCGCCTTTTCGCGCATTGTGGCCGCTTTTGCAGCGGGCGATATGACGCCTGTGCAACGGTTTTTGGGGCGTTCCGTGCTCGACCCGTTTGAGGAAGCGATTCGTCAAAGGAAGGCCGAAGGGCAATCCCTTGAAAATCGGATCGAGCGTTTTGCCGCCGTCGATATTGTGGGGGCGCAAACGCAAGGCTCTTTGTCAACGATGACGGTTGAGTTCGTGACGCATCAGGTCAATGTCCTTCGCGATGCGGGCGGTCAAGTGATGGGCGGGATTGTGGGCAAGGCCGAGGAAGTGCGCGATATCTGGGTCTTTCGCCGCGACATGAAATCGGCCGATCCCAATTGGCAGCTGATCGAGACTCGGTCATGAAGAGGCTTTTAGGTCTGGCTCTTCTTTTTCTGGCGGGCTGTGCCGTTGTTCCCGAAAAGCCTACACTTGTTCCTGTTTCCTATGATGCGCTTCAGGGATGGGATCGGGACGCGCAGGACGAAGCGCTGGACGCTTTTCAAAAATCCTGCGCTGTATTGAAAATAAAAGAGACGTGGCGTGACGTGTGCGCGGCGGCGCGGGCGGTTCCTCAAGATGCGGCAGCCGCGCGGCGTTTCTTTGAGGACAATTTTACGCCCTATCGTTTTGATGGCGCGGGGCAGGGGCTTTTTACAGGCTATTACGAAGCGCAGCTTAAGGGGGCGTGGACGCAAAAAGGCGCGTATCAAACGCCGCTTTGGTCGCGCCCCGACGATATGCTGACAGCAGACCTAGGCGCGTTTAAGAATTCGCTTAAGGGGCAAAAGATAACGGGCAAAGCGCAAGGAAAAGCCTTTGTTCCCTATGATGCGCGTGAAGATGTTGCGGCGGGAAGCCTTGCTCATCGCGCCAAACCGCTCCTTTGGGTGGACGATCCTGTGGATGCGTTCTTTTTGGAAATACAGGGATCAGGCCAAGTCCTGATGGAAGATGGCAGCGTGGTGCGCGTGGGCTATGACGCGCAAAACGGGCATGGCTATACGCCGATTGGGCGCGTGTTGGCCGCGCAGGGTGAGATTGAAAAGCCCGTCACGATGCAAAAAATTCGAGCTTGGCTAGCCGCGCATCCCGACAAAGCGCAACAAACAATGAACGCCAATTCGTCCGTTGTTTTTTTCCGCAAGGTTGACCGCGGCGGCGCGGTGGGGGCGCAGGGCGTTGTTTTGACGCCTTTGCGTAGTCTGGCTGTCGATCCTTTTTTCGTGACACTTGGCACGCCCGTGTGGCTTGAAACGCCAGCGCGCCACCGCCTTGTGGTGGCACAGGATACCGGCGGCGCGATTAAGGGCGCTGTGCGTGGCGATCTTTTTTGGGGCGCAGGCGAGGCGGCGGCAGAGGGCGCGGGCTCGATGCAAGAAAGCGGGACGTATTTTCTTTTGCTGCCCAAGGGAGCAGAGGCTCCATGAGCAGCGCGGAGGATCAGGATATTTGGGGTCTGTATGCCAAGGGCGTAAAACGCATGGGGGATAAGGAGCCGGAGGCTCCTCTCCAAACGAAAAGCGCTGTGCCGCTGCCTCAAGCTGCCGCCCCTCTTGAATCGCCGGAAAAAGAACCCGCCCTCCAAAGGGAAGCCGCCGCGCCGCCTCCGTCTTTGCCTAAGGTGTGGAACAAAGAGCCTCTTGATTTGCGCATTGAGCGCAACATGAGCCTTGGCGATGTTTTTATTGAAGCCAAACTGGACCTTCATGGCCAAACGGAAGCCGGCGCCTATGAATCGTTCAAGGCCTTCGTTGAAACGCAAAGCGAGCGCGGCAAGCGCATGCTCCTTGTGATCACGGGCAAGGGGGCGCTGGGAACCTCGGTGCTTCGCTCAAACCTGCCGCGCTGGTGCGCCGTGCCCCCGTTTGACGCGCAGGTGCTGGCCGTGCGCACCGCCGCGCAGCACCATGGAGGCGATGGCGCTTATTATGTGCTGTTGAGGAAGAGGGCGTGATGGAACAGACCATTGCCGCCGCTGCTTTGGCTGTTTTTATATCGTTTTTCACCAATGCTATTTATATTCGGGATACTCTGCGGGGAAAAACAAAACCGCACCTGTTTAGTTGGCTTGTTTGGGCGCTGGTCATGGGAATTGGCGCGGCGATAGCCTTTAGCGAAGGCGCTTATATGGGGGCGCTGGCCATTGGCAACGGAAGCTTGTGGTGTTTTGTGATTAGCCTTTTAGCCCTACGGCATGGGGAGAAGAGGATCACGCTTTCCGATTGGGTTATGTTTTTATCGGCGCTATCGATCATTCCCTTTTGGTTTTTCACCAAGGAGCCGTTGCTGGCGGCTTTCTTGGCGGCAAGCATTGATTTTTTCGGCTTTATGCCAACCTTCCGAAAAGCGTGGCACAAACCGCTGGAGGAAAATCTTAAAGCGTTTAGCCTTTATGTCAGTATTTCCATTTTCAGGGTATTGTCCATTGATCCTTATTCTTGGACAACGGGCCTTTATCCTACGGCGGTTCTTGTTATGGAAACATCGATGGTCATAATGCTATTCTTCCGTCGTCGCGCCCTTTCCCCCGCACGCGCCATCGGGTAAGATAAACCATGCAAAAAGGAGTCTCCCATGACCTATGACCCCAACAATCTCTTTGCCAAGATTCTCCGCGGCGAGATTCCGTGCAAGAAAATCTATGAGGATGATTTTGCGCTGGCCTTTTATGACATTCATCCCGCCGCGCCCGTTCATGCGCTGGTGATCCCCAAGGGCCCTTATGAAAACCATGCGGCTTTTACGGCGGATGCAAGCGAGGCGGAGATCGCGGGCTTTTCCCGTGCCGTTGGCAAAGTGGCCGCGCTGACGGGCGTTGTGGAGGGCGGCTATCGCCTGATTGCCAACAGTGGCGCGAACGGGGGGCAGGAAGTCCCCCACTATCACGTCCATATCCTTGGCGGCGGTAGGCTCGGCCCGATGATGGCGAAGGCATTATAAAAAACGGGATTCCCGCTTTCGCGGGAATGACGGTTTTTTGTTTCTTTATACACTGTGTTGTCATCCCCGCGAAAGCGGGGATCCCGTTTTGTTTTCTTTTTTGCCTCGGTTAAGTAGAAGGGCTAATCTGAACTAAATTTTAACGATTAGGAACACAAACTCGTCCTCGGTTTCCGGCGAAACCTGACGTTCGTGCATGCTTGCGCGGACATTAGATGCGTGTGTTGAATACAGGGCGGGGTTGAGCTTGACGTTTCTGTCCCGAAAGGATGCTTTGTTTGTGGGGGCTTTGTGGAGAAAACCATAAAGCCTGAGCCGACAAAAAGAGGGGAGTTGTGCTTTGGGAAAAAGCGCAAAGCGTTCGCGTGCGTCCGCGAATCACCCCTCAACCATCGCCGCGAAGGCTTTGCTATCGCGCCTATCCTTTATTTATTGGTTCTGGCGGGCGTTGCCAGCGGCGTTTTGTTCAGCAACATTAGTCAAGTTTTGCGAAGCAACATCAATGTCACCAATGCCACGACGGCGAAGAGCGATATCTCTGGCGCGGTAACGACTCTTTCGGCAACGGCGATCCTCAGCGCGGATCAAACGGTTTTCTGTCCTCCGGGCAGTGCAGGGGTCAGCGTGGGTTGTGTGGGCGTGCCCGAAAAATTGGTTCTTTTTGCCGATGTGGCGGGCGGCGATGTGGCCAAGCTTCCCATCAGCTATGCTCTTGCCGATGATACGGGCGGCCCTTATGAGGCAGGCGTCTTCGCGGCGGCGGCAGGAATCAAGCAGCTGGATCCGTGGGGACACTTCTATATTTATTGCCGGTGGGAGAATCCACGAGCAACCGCCGATGCGCCAGCCATTAAAGTCATTGCAGCGGGCGCGAATGCGACGCTAGAAACCAAATGCGGCGACGATACGGCCAAGGGCGATGACCAGTTAAACTGGTCAACCGTTGGCGCTTCAATTCAGCGTGCTGCTTTGTGGCAAGATACAGGCAGTGCTGTTGAATATGGCCAAACGGGGAATAAGGTCAGCGTCTCTGATCTGGGCGTCATCACGGCCACGGGGCTTATTGTCAACACGGCGACTTTTGGCATGCTGTATTTGACAAATCCTCTTCCTATCGTCAGCGGCGGTACGGCGGCGAATAATATCGTGACAGCAAGGGCGAATTTGGGGTCGGGAACCACGGGCGATTCCCTGTTCTTGGCGGCGACGGCGACAAGCGCACGCAACACACTGGGCGCGACAGCCATTGGGCATTATTTGTTGGCCGGAACAGCCCTAGTGGCTGATACCGCCAGCGCAGCGCGGCTAGAGCTTTTGGGGGCGAGCGCGGTCGGCAACGATCTGTTTGTGGCCGCTGATGCGGCTGCGGGGCGCAGCGTTTTGGGCGCGACGACGATGGGTGATTATTTGTTTAGCTCAGGCGTTTATGTCGCGGCTACGGCGACAGCGGTACGCTCCACTTTGTTAGGAGCAGGGGCGATTGGCGACGCGGTGTTCTTGTCGGCCGATATCGATACGGCGCAGACGGCGCTCGGCGCGACGGCGGTTGGCAAAGGCGTCTTTATGGCGGCAACGGCAACAGCGGGGCGCACAGCGCTGGGCGGCGGCGCGGTCGGCAGCCCTCTCTTTACCGCCGCCGATCAAGCGACGGCGTGGAGTATTCTGGGTCTAACGGGCACGTCGGGCACGCTGAACGTCGATATTACGGGCGAGGCGGGCAGCGTGGATGGCGCAAACATCACGGGCACGGTTCCCATTGCTCATGGCGGTACGAGTTCCGGTACGGCCAGCGGCGCTTTGGATAATTTATTCAGCGGCGACTTGTCTCCAGGAACAGCGTTGAGCGTTGATCGCATTGGCGCGAATAGCCTTGATAGTGGCAAGATGACCAACGTCGTGGCCTCGGGAACCTATAATCAGGTGGAGGTGGATTCCGCTGGGCGCGTGACAAACGGCAGCTTTGTTCTCCCCATTACCGACCGCATCACCGATGGCGTGGGGGAGAGCATCATTGCCTCGGCCACTAATGGCGGCAGCTTGATTTTCTCGACGGCCAGCGCCGCGCAGATGACTCTAACGGCCACGGGGAGCCTTGGCCTCGGCACGATGGATCCCGCCGAAAAGCTGCATGTCTTTGGCGGAAACACGCGCATTTCAGGGCCCAGCGATGGGTATAGAGAGCTTCAATTCGCGACATCGACGAATGCCAAGCGCTGGGTCGTCGCGGCGGATGACCAAACGGAAACAGGATCGGGCGACACGGGATCGGATTTTGTGCTCCGGCGTTACACCGATGCGGGCGTGGCGGCCACGGTGCTGAATATCGACCGCGCCACGGGCAATGCGACTTTTGCGGGCAGCGTCGCGGCGACGGGCGGCTTCTTGGGCTACTTCACGGGCACGTTCGATGGAACTTATATTGGCACGATTACGGGCAATGTTTTGCTGGGTACGGACGCTACGCACACCAACCCTCAGCGTGCCAGCGACGTGACGACGGGTCTGTTCAGTGATGCGGCGCAAACGGTTTCTGTCGCCACGAACGGAACGCAGCGCCTTATCGTCACGGCGACGGGCAGCGTCGGGATTGGGACGAGCGCCCCCGCCCAAGCATTGGACGTGACGGGCAACATCAACGTAAGCGCGATTACGAATGGGTACTATATCGCGAATACGAAAGTGCTGCACCAGCCCGTATCAGACACAACGTCAATTGGCTTGGGGGCAAGTACCCTCGCCGCGCAGACGGCAACGAATTTGTACAACACGGCGGTAGGGGTTGGGGCGCTGCAGCAGACCACAACGGGCATGCGTAACACGGCCAATGGTTTTTGGGCGCTTTACGCCAACACAACGGGCAGTGATAACGTGGCGGTGGGGGATAGAGCCCTTTATTCCAACACAACAGGCAGCTGGAATACGGCCAATGGGTATCAGGCTCTTTATTCCAACACAACGGGCATGCGTAACACGGCCAATGGACACAAAGCGCTATATTCCAACACAACGGGTTACAATAACACGGCCAATGGTTTTTGGGCGCTTTACGCCAACACAACGGGCAGTGCTAACGTGGCGGTGGGGGATAGAGCCCTTTATTCCAACACAACAGGCAGCTGGAATACGGCCAATGGGTATCAGGCTCTTTATTCCAACACAACGGGTGACACCAACACGGCCAATGGCTATGGGGCTCTTTCGTCTACAACATCGGGCAATTGGAACACAGCGGCTGGCTTTGGGGCGCTTTACGCCAACACAACGGGCAATAGCAATACGGCCAGTGGGCTTTCGGCACTTCGATCCAACACAACAGGCATTAACAATACGGCCGAGGGAAGCGGCGCCGCCCTTTACACCAACGGATCCTCAAACACTGCAATAGGGTACAATGCCTTGCTGGCGGATGCGGCGACGGCGAACTGGCTGACGGGAAGTTACAACACCGCGATTGGGCAAGAGGCGCTTAAGGCCGTGATGACAACGGCGAATAACAACACGGCTTTGGGGTATCTGGCGGGCGGGGTGGTGACGACGGGCGCGAGCAACGTCATCATTGGGCCTAGTGTCGCTAGCACGACATTGACGACGGGCAGCAGCAACATTTTGATCGGCACGTCGGCAGCGGTGGACACGCCGGCGGCCGCGACGAGCAACTGGCTGAATATCGGGAACACGATCTATGGGGATTTGAGCCTTGGGAGCGTGGCCATCGGGGCGGCGGCGGTGACGAGCGGGACGAGTTTGGATTTATCGTCTCGCACCGACTCTCTCCTTCTGCCCAAGGGCACAACCGCGCAGCAGCCCGTGGGGGTTGAGGGCATGGTGCGGTACAACACGGATCTTCGCAGTATCGAGGTTTATGAGGGCACGACTCCGGCATGGTTCTCGCTGGCGACCTCCGCCACGGCGGGAAGCACGATGTACCTTGGGGCGGATGCAACGCATACCTCGCCCAGCCGCAGTGATGACGTGACGACGGGTCTGTTCAGTGATGCGGCGCAAACGGTGAGTGTCGCCACGGCGGGAACAGAACGCTTGCGAGTCACGGCGACGGGCAGCGTTGGGATTGGGACGAGCGCCCCCGCTCAAGCCCTCGACGTCAACGGCAACATCAACGTGGGTGCGATCACGAACGGCTACTATATCGCGAATACGAAAGTGCTGCACCAGCCCGCCAGCGATACGACGAGTTTTGCAGCAGGCCCCGGAGCGTTAGCAGCCCAAACCGCGACGAATTTGTACAACACGGCGGTAGGGGTTGGGGCGCTGCAGCAGACCACAACGGGCATGCGTAACACGGCCAATGGACACAAAGCGCTATATTCCAACACAACGGGTTACAATAACACGGCCAATGGCTATGGGGCTCTTGCGTCTACAACATCGGGCAATTGGAACACAGCGGCTGGCTTTGGGGCGCTTTCCGCCAACACAACGGGCAATAGCAATACGGCCAGTGGGCTTTCGGCACTTCGATCCAACACAACAGGCAGCTGGAATACGGCCGAGGGAAGCGGCGCCGCCCTTTACACCAACGGATCCTCAAACACTGCAATAGGGTACAATGCCTTGCTGGCGGATGCGGCGACGGCGAACTGGCTGACGGGAAGTTACAACACAGCGATTGGGCAGCAGGCGCTTAAGGCCGTGATGACGACGGCGAATAACAACACGGCTTTGGGGTACTATGCTGGGGCGACGGTTACAACGGGGGCATCAAACTTGATCCTTGGGCCTAGTGTCGCCAGCACAACGCTAACGACGGGCAGCAGCAATATCTTGATTGGTAATTCTAATGCCGTTACCACCCCCGCCGCCGCGACCAGCAGCTACCTCAACATTGGCAATGCGATTAAGCTGGATATGACGGTGGTGACGGCGACAAACCCGATCATCAGCATGCCTGTGCTGGACAATACGTCGATTGGGGTTGGCCTTTATGCCCTGCAAGCGCAAACGGCGACGAACAAATATAACACGGCAGTGGGTACAGGTGCGCTGAAGGCCAACACAACGGGCAATTCGAATACGGCCAATGGGTATTATACGCTTCAGGCTAACACAACTGGTCTCTGGAATACGGCCAATGGGTATGGGGCGTTATATTTAAACACGCTGGGCTCACAAAATACGGCCAGTGGATATCAGGCTCTTTATTCTACCACAACGGGCAGCGGCAATACGGCCAGTGGATATTGGTCTCTTTATTCCAACACAACAGGTTCCAGCAATACGGCCAGTGGGCTTTATTCTGCTCTCTACATCAACGGATCTTCGAACACAGCGATGGGCGCTTTCGCGTTGCGTGGTGATTCCGTAATGGCGAACTGGCTGACGGGGAGTTACAACACCGCGGTTGGACAAGAGTCGCTTAAGGCCGTGATGACGACAGCGAACAAAAACACCGCACTGGGGTATTTGGCGGGTGGGGTGGTGACGACGGGTGCGAGCAACGTCATCATTGGGCCTAGCGTTGCCTCAACGGTTTTGACGACGGGCAGCAGCAACATCCTGATCGGCACGTCGGCGGCGGTTACGACCCCCGCCGCCGCGACCAGCAGCTTCCTGAACATCGGTAATGCGATCAAGCTGGACATGACGGCGGTGACGGCGACCAACCCAATCATCAGCATGCCTGCGCTGGACAATACGTCGATAGGAGTTGGATTGGGTGCGTTGAAAGCACAAACAGCCACGAATAAATACAACGCCGCTGTGGGTGTTGGGGCGCTTTATAGTAACACAACGGGCTCCTCTAACACGGCCAATGGGTATTATGCGCTTTATTCTGCCACAACAGGCACTCAAAACACGGCCAGTGGGTATTATTCACTTTATTTAACCTCAACAGGAGCCGCGAACACAGCCAGTGGATATTATTCGCTTATTATGAATACAGTGGGCAACTATAATGCGGCCTATGGGCGCAGTTCACTTGCTTCCAGCATGACGGGTAGCAATAATACGGCTTATGGTTCTGTATCGGGTGGCTCGATCACAAGTGGTTCCAATAATACGGTGTTGGGGTATAGTGTTGCCTCAACAGTGTTGACGACGGGCAGTAGCAACATCCTTATTGGTACGTCCGTCGCTGTCACGACTCCAGCGGCAGACACCAGCAGCTACCTCAACATCGGCAATGCGATAAAACTGGATATGACGGCGGTGACGGCAACAAACCCGATCATCAGCATGCCTGTGCTGGATAACACGTCTATCGGGGTTGGACTTTATGCGCTGCAAGCGCAAACCGCGACGAACTTGAACAACACGGGGGTTGGTGTGGGGGCGCTGCAGCAGACCACAGAGGGTTACAATAACACGGCTAATGGGTCTGCAGCGCTTCGAAACAACACAGCGGGATACCAAAACACGGCTAACGGCTACGCGTCTCTTTATTCCAACACAACGGGTTACAATAACACGGCCAATGGACACAAAGCGCTTTATTACAATACAACGGGGGCCTATAACACGGCCAATGGGATTGTCGCGCTTCAGGCCAACACGACGGGCAACTGGAACACGTCCAATGGTTCTTGGGCGCTTGCTTCCAACACAACGGGCTCTTCGAATGCGGCCAATGGGTATGCGGCGCTTTTAAGGAACACAACGGGGAGCTATAACACGGCCGAGGGGTATTATGCCGCCGCTTACACCAACGCGTCATCGAACACGGCGGTAGGATACGGGGCCTTAGTAGCCGACTCTGCCACGGCGAACTGGCTGACAGGGAGCTATAACACCGCGATTGGGCGAGATTCATTAAGGGCCGTGATGACGACGGCGAATAACAATACCGCGTTGGGGTATCTGGCCGGCGGGGTGGTAACGTCGGGTGCGAGCAACGTCATCATTGGGCCTAGTGTCGCCAGCACGACACTGACGACGGGCAGCAGCAACATCCTTATCGGCACGTCATCGGCGGTGGACACGCCGGCGGCAGGGACGAGCAACTTCCTCAACATCGGGGGCGTGATCAATGCCGATATGGCCTCGCAGCTTGTTGGCATCAATTTAGGGACGACGATTGCCAGCTATCCCTTGCAGGTCGGCTCGACCTCAGGCAACGGCAATGGCGCGTATCTGACGGCAGCGGGCGTGTGGACGAACGCGTCGGATCGCCGGATCAAAGAAAATATACGCACCGTTTCCTATGGCATTGATACGCTGATGAAGCTGAAGCCTGTCGCCTATGAGATGATCGGCACGCATGAGCCTCAAATTGGCTTTATCGCGCAGGATGTGGGCGAGGTCGTGCCCGAAGTCGTCTCGGTCAGCCGCGAGGGTCGCTATGGTCTGTCCTATGGCAATATGGTGGCCGTGGTGGTCAAGGCGATGCAGGAGTTGAAGGCCAGCAACGACAATCAGGCAACTGCTGTTGCGGCGCTTGAGGCTCGCGTGGTCGCGCTGGAGGCTGAGAATAAGTCGCTGAGGAACGAGAAGCATTCAGCCTTTAGCCTTCAGCAGTCAGGGGAAGAAAAAGATGTTGGCGTGGGCGCGGCACAAGACAACACGCGGGATGACGACACCCGCGCCCTTTTGCTCCTCACCATCAAGATCGGTGGCGCGGTTGGGTTGCTGCTTATCTTTGGCCTTGGCGCGTGCGGCGTGGCGTTGCTCCGCCAACGGAAACGCGTGGCGTAATACCAACGAACTTATGAAATGATGCGTAAAGAAAAAAAACTGGATCCCCGCTTTGCCCTTTCGCCCGCCGCAAGAGCGGTGGGACGAGGGCGCGGGGATGACGATAGAGGGTTTAACTTAGACACAAAACCCGTCATTCCCGCGCAAGCGGGAATCCCGTTTGTTTTCTTGCACAACGAGTCATTTCATGCGCTGTTTGGTATAAGAAAACCATGACCGAGCAGCCCACCATCCTCCGCAGCGCAAGGCGCAAGCGCTCTGTGGCCTTGCATGTGCAGCCCGATGGAACCCTGTGCGTGCAAGCGCCGATGCGAACAAGCGTGGCGTGGATCAATCGCTTTATCGAAAGCAAGGCCGCTTGGATTGCGCGGCGTCGCGCTCGCGTTCAGGAAAAGGCGTCAAGGCCTACGCCGGTCGTTGAGGACGGCGCTTTTGTTTCCTATCAAGGGCAGCTGCGGCGCGTCAGGCTTGTGGAAGAGGGGGCGACCGTAGAGGGCGGTGAGGCCGACGTGATCCTTTTTTCTTTGCCTGCGGGTTTGTCCGATGAGGGGCGGCGGGTAGAGGCGCAGACGGAACTTACCTTGTGGTATAAGCGGCAGGCTCGCCGCGTGTTTGCCGAAAGGCTGGCGCTTTGGGCGGAGAGGCTTAGCCTTCGGCCTGCGCGGCTGATCGTGACCGCGCCTTTGCGGCAGTGGGGCAGTTGCTCAGCCACCAACGATATTCGCCTGAACTGGCGACTGATTATGGCCGCGCCAGAGCTGCTGGATTACGTCATCGTGCATGAGCTTTGCCACATTCCGCACAAGCACCATGGCAAGGCTTTTTGGCGGAGCGTTGAGGCGGCGATGCCCGACGCGAAAGCCCTGCGCCGCACCTTGCGTGCGTGGGAGGCGCAAAGGACGGGGGAGGACTAGAGGGGAAAAAGGCGGGCAAAATCGCAAAAATAAAGTCGTTTGTTCTCAAGGGGTTGGCAAAAAACAGGCCTCTATGGTCGTGCGGAGCGTGCACAATCCCCCGCTTTTTTGCCAAGAACGCTCTCTACGGGCGTTTCAGCCTTAAAACCTACCGTATGTTGTGGCCTCGAAAAGCAAAAAAACACAACCTATAGTAGGTCAAAAACAAACTTCGCCCAAATCCAAAATCGACCGAAGTTTTGACTTTTATCGCGGCTCTTAATAGTTGCGTTAATTGTTTTCATACCCTTTTTGAGGTATGATGAGGGCATCAATTTTTAAGGGGAGCGCCATTATGAAAGAGAAACCCGTTCAGGAAGAATTTCAAGAAAACAAGAAATCTTTTGTTGGCTGCCATTGGGGCAAGGGCGCGTTGGCTGTCCTTAACGCAGCGGCTTTTGCCATCCTCTCTCCTTATGCGGCGGGCATCGTGGCGGTGACCAGCGCGGCCTCATGGCTGGCCTATGCGGTGACTAAAAACAAGATGACAGCGCAACCAGAAGGCGCAAGCCCGCAAGGCGTTTTCCGTAAAGCTTTTAACGGGGTTGTGATTTCGGGGACTGTGGGAACAGTGGCGCTTGTTGCTGCCGCTACTTCTTTTCATGGGATGACAGCGCTGTATCATGAAAAGGAAACGCCCGTGACGTCGCATGATATTGCCGAGGCTCAAGCCATTCTTAATGGCCGCGCGGCTATTGGGGATGTTGGCTTTATTCGAAGCGATGGGGATGCCTCTATTAAAATAGGGGAGGTCTATTCTCCCGTTAAAAAAGATGGCAGTGGCTGCTCTGTCAGCGTTCTTGAAAAAGATTTTATCACAGGCAAGCCAAGTGAGGTGACTATCGACATCCCAACGGATCGTTCTAAGCCCATCAAAAGAACAAGCAAAACGCTGAATCTTTAATCCATAAAAGATAGACGCGCCGCATGAGAACCCTTAAACTGGCTGGAGAGGATTTTCTCTGGCCAGTTTTTTTGTGGGTTTTGTTATGCCTGATTTTCAAACCATCGATGATCTTCGTTTGAGTGGCAAGGTCGCTCTTGTCCGCGCCGATATGAACGTGCCGATGCAGGGCGGCCGCGTGAGCGACGCCACGCGCCTTGAGCGGCTTGTGCCGACGATCCGCGATCTGCAAAAAGCGGGCGCGAAGATTGTGCTGCTCTCGCATTTCGGGCGGCCCAAGGGCCAGCGCGATGAGGCCTTTTCCCTGCGCCCCGTGGCAGAGGAGCTTAGCGGGATACTAAAGGATCCCGTTGCGTTTGCTGAGGATTGCGTGGGCGCGGTTGCGCAGCGCGCGGTGGAGGCTTTACAAAACGGCCAGATTTTGGTTTTGGAAAATACGCGCTTTTATCCGCAGGAAGAGGCGAACGATTTGCCTTTTGCGCGGCAGATTGCGGCGCTGGGCGAGGTCTTTATCAATGACGCTTTTTCCGCCGCGCACCGCGCCCATGCCACAACTGTCGCGCTGGCTGAGCTTTTGCCCGCCGCCGCAGGCCGTTTGATGGAGGAAGAGCTTTCGGCGCTTGGCAAGGCGTTGGATCATCCCGAAAAGCCGTTGGCGGCTTTGATTGGTGGCTCGAAAATCTCGACCAAGCTAGACCTGCTCAATAATCTCGTTGCCAAGGTGGACATTCTCGTTTTAGGCGGCGGGATGGCTAACACGTTTCTGGCCGCCAAGGGGACGGCTATCGGCAAGTCGCTGTACGAGCCGGACATGCTGGACACTGCCCGCGCTATTATGGCCACGGCGGACGGGCGCGGCTGTCATATCCTTTTGCCCACAGACGTTGTCGTGGCGGGCGAGACGAAGGCGGGCGCGGCGCATCAAACCGTTTCGGTGAACGCTGTTCCAGCGGATCAAATGATCTTTGATCTGGGAGAAAAAACAGTGAAGGATATTAAGGAAAACCTTTCCCTTTGTCGCACGGTGATTTGGAATGGCCCCTTGGGCGTTTTTGAAATGCCGCCGTTTGATGCCGCGACAAACGAAGTGGCCATCGCTGTTGCCGATCTCACCAAGCGCGGGAAGATTCTTTCGGTTGCTGGCGGCGGCGACACCGTTTCCGCGCTTAGCCATGCGGGCGTGACGCACGGCATCTCCTACCTTTCCACGGCGGGCGGCGCGTTCCTTGAATGGCTAGAGGGTAAAACGTTACCGGGTGTGGCCGCTTTGGAAAAGGCCGTCCCTGCCGTCAAAACAGGCAAGGTGCTTATATAAGAGAGGATTTAGGATTCGGGATTCAGGTAGAGATTCCTCGCTTACTCCTTCCGTCATTCCCGCGTCCTCGTCCCGCTGCTCGGGATGACGGTCATGCCATCAGGCCCATTATCACATCGCGGATAATCCGCACGCCGTTGGTGGTGAGGATAGATTCGGGATGGAATTGCAGCCCCACAAAGCGTGCCGCGCCCCCTGTGCTGCGTAGCGCGTGAACCTCGCCCGTTTGCGCATCAAAGCTGACGTCCATACCCTGCGGCAACGCGGCTCCATCCACTTTGCCCGCAAAGGTGTTGTAAAAACCAACGCGTTCTGGTTCGCCCCACAGATCAATCAGCTCTTGTGCGCCTTGAAACGGCCTTTGCTTTTTTACAAGAGGTAGGCCAAGGACGTTGCACAGAATCTGATGCCCAAGGCAAATACAAAACAGCGGTTTTTTAGTTTCAATAAAAGTGCGGCATAGCACGGTGGCCTTGGCGATGCGCGCATTCTCCCTATCGCGCGGATCCCCCGGGCCGGGGCCTAGCACGATCAAATCGGCGTCGTCCGTGGCGGCATCATAAGCCGCGTTCATCACAATCTTGGGGATCATGCCCAGCGGGCGGATCATATGCGCCAGCATGCGCGTGAAGTGATCCTCATTATCGATGATCGTCACCTTCTTGCCGATGAGGCGCGGGTCGGGATGCCGCGCATCACTTTGATCCTCGATCCAAAAGCGCGAAAGCTTGGCGTTGCGTGAGGACAGCTTAATCATCATGTCCTCGCCATACACTTGCTCGCCAAGCCGATAGAGCGGCTCGTTCGAGCCTGCGCGAAAGCCTAGCGCCGCCAGCATCCCACGAGCCTTCGCCGCCGTTTCAGCGGTTTCGCTTTCGGGATCGCTGTCCTTTACAATCGTTGCGCCCGCGCTGATGGAAAAAGAACCGTCCAGCGCGATTTCGGCCATGCGGATCGTGATGGGCGAATCCAGCATATCTCTCCCGCTCGTATCGCGACCCAGAAGAGCCAAGGCACTGCCATAATAACCACGCGATTGTTCGTTATAGCGGTAATTGATACGGCAGGCGTTCTCGATGGGACTGCCCACCACGGTGGCCGCGAACATGCTCTCGCGCAGCATATCGACCACATCGCGATCCGATTGTCCCGCTAAGACATACTCCGTGTGGATCAGCTTAGACATTTCCTTGATCATCGGGCCGACGACTTGGCCGCCCGCTGTGCACACTTCGGCCATCATCTTCAGCTCTTCATCCACGACCATGAGTAGCTCAAAGATTTCCTTTTGATCACCAAGGAAGCCTTGCAGGGCGGGCAGCGCGGCGGCGTGGTCATGCTCCATCTTACGGAAAGTGCCGCTGATGGGGTTCATCTTCACGTTGCCGCCCTTAACCGACAAATGCCTCTCTGGCGTTGCGCCGATAAAATAGCGATCACCCGTGAAGTATAGGAAGGCCCAGTATGTGCCGTATTCATTTTCCAGCAGACGGCGATAGACGGACAAAGCCTTCGCGCGATCAAACGCCGCAATGCGGCCGCGATAGGTGCGCGGTACGACAAAGTTGCAGCCTTCGCCGTTGCCGATCTCGTCGTCAATAATCCGGCGCACCATCGCGGCAAAGCCCGCATCGTCGGGGGTGAACGCGCCCTCGCCGTCCATGACGAGCGTGTTATCGGGCAAAAGCGCGAGCAGTTGGTCTAGCGCGATGCTGTCTTGTTCCTTGACGTTCAGGCACAGGATCTTTTCGTTTTTGTGCCGCGCCTGAAAACCAAGCTCTTCCACTTGGCGAAAGGGCAGAATGCTTAGCGTATCGAAGGTTTCTTGGGCGGGCGTTTCTTTGCGGCGTGGAATGCCTTCCAGCTTATCCAGCGCGGCGAGCGAGCCGGACAGGCACAAAACGGTGTCTGCGGCTTGGCGGCGGATCAGGGCAAACGGCTCTGTGGTGGTCAAGAAGTTGATCATGGCTTTTTCTCTCTTTTTAAAAAGGAAGGATGCGTGAGCGCGAAAAGGAACACGCCACACCGGCAAAGGCGTTTGGCCCTACCGCCATCGCCCTTGCGTTGCGAGAAAAAGAGAAAAAGAAAAAAGCATGCGCGTTTTTTATTCCTACTTGCACTTTAACTTAGAGCGTTCTTGATCCGCACGGGCGCGGATCGTCGGCGCGGCGTTGGGATATTTGCTTTTAAGCGCCGACAGGGTGTTGCACGCGTCCTCGGTCTTTTCGATGGAACCCAAAGACATTGCCATCTTCAAAAGAGAATCGGGGGCCTTGGTTCCCTTGGGGTTTTGCTGATACGCCTCGGCAAAGGCCGCGGCAGCATCACCAAACTTGGCGCGAACATAATACGTCTCGGCATGCCAGTACTTGGCGTTATCGATCAGCCTGTCTTTGGGGTTCTTGGCGATAAAGCTTTTGAACGCTTTTTCGGCTTCATCGTAATTGGCTTGGCGCAACAGACCAAACGCGCGTTCGTATTGCTCTTGTGGGGTCAGGCCATAATCGGCGGGCTTGGCGGGCAGCGGCGGCGCTTTGGCTCCTGCCACTGCGCCTGTAACTTTATCGCCGCGCACTTTGACGCCGCCCAGTGTGCCGGAAACGGGGGCTTGATCAGGCTCCGGAATGCCCGTTGCCGTAGGCTCATCCTCATCACGGTAGGGGGATGGTGTGCCCGATGCAGACGGAAGCAGGGGGGGGGCAGCCGCAGGGATCGCGGCGGGCGGAACGCTTTCCAACTTGGTCAGGCGCGCATCGGCATCTGACTGCATTTTCTGCAACGCCGTATCAATGCGGCGCATGGCATAATCGATTTGCTCGACCTTGCCTGTTAGGGCACGCATTTGATCTTCAACAACGGACAGGCGCATTTCCATGCCTGTGCTGGCGGCGTTGGCGGCATAGGGGGCTTCCTCGTCTTGAGCGGCGCAGAGTGGTGGCGCAACAAGCACAAGGGCAATCATAAGGGCGGACGAGGCGAGGAGGGGATGTTTGATCATGGCGGGGTTCCCAATCGAATCAGTGTCTTTTTTCATCATAGCGCCGTTGTCCAGAAAGCCAACCTTGAGGTTTAAGGCAAGCGTTGGCCAAACAGAGCCGTTCCTATTCGCACATGGCTTGCGCCGTGGGTGATGGCTTCCTCAAAATCCGCGCTCATGCCCATGCTGACCTGCGCAAGGTTGTGCTGGTCGGCCAGCTTTTTCAGGGCGGCAAAGAAGGGCGCGGGATCCTGATCCTTAGGAGGAAGTGCCATCAATCCGTCAATTTTAAGGCCAAGCGCTTGGCAGGCCCCTAAAAACGCCGCAACCTCTTCTGGCGGAATGCCCGCTTTTTGCGGCTCCGCCCCGATATTGACCTCAATGAGCAAGCGCGGCGTGCGACCCTGTTTCTTCATCTCCCTAGCCAGCGCCTGCGCCAGCTTGGGTCGGTCAAGCGTCTCGATCACGTCAAAAAGGCCAACGGCTTCAGGGACTTTGTTGGTCTGCAGGGGGCCGATCAGGTGTAGTTTTAACTCAGGATAGCGGGTTTTAAGGGCCGGAAACTTGGCCGCCGCCTCCTGCACCCTGTTTTCGCCAAAAACGCGCTGCCCTGCCGCCAAAGCCGCCTCGATAGCCTCGATAGCCTCGACGGGCTGCGTCTTGCTGACAGCCACAAGGGTCACAGAGGCAGCGCCCCGCCCCGCCTTTTGGCAGGATTCTTCGATTTTTTGGGAAACAAGGGCCAGATTTTTGGCAAAGGTGGTCATGCCCGCCAAAATAAAGATGCCATGAGCGTTTGACAACAGCTTATTAGAAACGCAAATTAGCGCGTCTTTGGTTTTTTATCTTTTGGAGTGATGATGGCATACGTTCAGGGGCAGACAGGCGAGTGGGAGATGGTGATCGGGCTTGAGGTTCATGCTCAGGTGACCTCGAAGGCCAAGTTGTTTTCCGGCGCAAGCGCGGCTTTCGGCGGCGCGCCCAACGCGCATGTCTCGCTGGTCGATGCGGGCTTTCCGGGCATGCTTCCCGTCATCAACAAATACTGCGTCGAGCAAGCGGTGCGCACAGGCCTTGGCCTGAAGGCGCAGATCAACCTGACTTCCGTCTTTGATCGCAAAAACTATTTCTATGCCGATTTGCCCAACGGCTATCAGATCAGCCAGTTCACGCAGCCCATCGTCGGCAAGGGCGAGATCATCCTTGACCTTGAGGGCGGCAAGTCGCGCACGGTCGGCATTACGCGCCTGCATCTTGAACAGGACGCGGGCAAAAGCATGCACGACCAAAGCCCCACGGAAACCTTTGTGGATTTAAACCGCGCGGGCGTGGCGCTGATGGAAGTGGTGTCTGAGCCCGACATGCGCAGTGGCGAAGAAGCCGCCGCGTACCTGAAGAAGCTACGTGCTATCGTGCGTTATCTGGGCAGTTGCGATGGTAATATGGAGGAAGGCTCCATGCGTTGCGACGTGAACATCTCTATGCGCCGCGTCGGGGTCACGACGCTCGGCACGCGCTGTGAGATCAAGAACGTGAACTCCATCCGCTTTGTGATGCAGGCGATTGACTATGAAGCGCAGCGTCAGGTGGAGATCCTTGAGGCCGGTGGGGAGGTCAAGCAGGAAACGCGCCTGTGGGACACGGGCAAGGGCATCACGCGTGCCATGCGCTCAAAGGAAGAGGCGCACGATTACCGCTATTTCCCCGATCCCGATTTGTTGCCGCTCGTTCTGGACGCGGCGTGGGTGGACGCGATCAAAGAGACACTGCCGGAATTGCCCGATGAAAAGAAGCAGCGCTTTATCAGCGAATACGGCCTGACCGACTATGACGCCTCGGTGTTGGTCGCGGAAAAGGCGAGCGCCGATTTCTTTGAAACGGTGGCCAAGGGTCGTGATGGCAAGCTGGCCGCCAACTGGTTGACGAGTGAGCTGTTCGGCGCGCTCAATAAAATGGGCAAGTCGATTGAGGAAAGCCCCATCAGTGGTGAGGCTCTGGGCGGCCTGATCGAGCTGATCAGCAACGATACGATTTCGGGACGCATCGCCAAGGACGTGTTTGCCGAGATGCTGGCCAGCGGCAAACCCGCCGCGCAAATTGTCGAGGAAAAAGGTCTGCGGCAGGTCACGGACATGGGCGCGATTGGCGCGGAGATCGACAAGATTCTGGCCGCGAATGGCGATAAGGTGGCCGAGTATCGCGCGGGCAAGGACAAGCTGTTCGGCTTTTTCGTCGGCCAAGTGATGAAGGCCACGGGCGGCAAGCTCAACCCCGCCATGCTGAATGATACACTGAAAGAAAAATTGAAAGGGTAAGCTGCCCCGTTCTTTCTTTCCTTCACGTTATGCCCCCTCTTGTCTTTGTGGCTTATAGCTCCTTTTTCGGGAACGGGAGCAGTTTGCCTCGTGTGCGGGGCGGTTGGGTTTCATTGGGGTATATCGGGCGCGCTATTTCAAAGGTGCCTGAGCGATAGTTGAAGGAGGGAACATGCTGAGCCGTTAGGTGGCGTGTTCTTTCCAAGAATGTTTCAGGCGTTATCTGACCCGTCAGTGTGTCCGCGATATAATTTGCCTCTAAAGACTGGCTGACGGCATCGATCATAAGCTCAAGGATATCCTCAACGGAGCCGGCGTTGCCAAATTTTTTGCCCATGCGTTTTTGGGCGGAGCCAAGGATTTTTGAAACGCTCGTTAAGGCGTTCGGCGTGATAGTGTAGTCACGGGCCTTAGTCTTGACCTGCATAATCTTGCACAAGGTGTCGATGGAATAAGGCTCAATCTCAAAACGATAGGGGAAACGTCGTGCAAGCCCTTCATTGGCGTTGAGGAGGGCTGTGATGCCGTCAGGGTAACCGGAGAGGACAAAAACAGTCCCGCTGTTGATATTGCGTTCATGACTGACAAGGGCGGTGATGAAATCGATGGCCGATTCTTGAAAGCTTGTTTTGCTGCCTTGTGCAAGACGATCAAACTCATCGAGAACGATAATGCCGCCGCGACCGACGGCCATCAGTTGTTCAATGTTTTTTTCTGTGTGCCCCGTGTAGGGACCGATCAGTTGGTGGGAAATGGCAAAGATCGTCTTCTTTTCAGGCAGAAGGCCACTGGCAGACAGGAGCTCTCCGGCAATACGAGAAAGGGTTGTTTTGCCAACCCCAGGAGGTCCTGACAAAATAATGTTATTGAAGCGACCCCCCTCGTTTCTCTTGGTCGCTTGCGCCCGTGCTTTGTCATAGGACGATCGAATGACCATGCCATAGATTCTTTTCTTAATGTCATTCAGACCGATAATGTCGGTAAGATGCCTTAGTGCGTCTTGGTAGGGTACCTTGTCGTGTTGAATGACTTCGAATTTATCTATGCTTTTTGAGGGGGCGGCCGCTGAGTCAGGGGAAGGGCCGTTGGCGGCATCAGGATCACCCCTTTGCATTGCCTCAAGTTTTTGTTTTAGAAATTGGTTGACCATGGGAATGCCACACGCGGTAAGGCAGTCCTTGACCCATGGCTCATCAATCTTTTCAAGATTCTCTTTTAGGTATTTTAGTTTATTAAACGTGGCGTTTGATATTGATCCTGTATCAAGCCTAAGACCAACCTCTAGGGCGTAGGAAGAAACAGTACTGTGGTTTGTAAGGGTTCCACAGACAACCAAGTTAAAAAGCCGTTGATCTGGGTTGAGGTTGTTTGCTCCGAGGGCCACCCTAATGGGGTTGAACCCATGTTTTTTCAAGGACAATTTTTCGATTTCTGCCCTATAAAGTTTTTCGAGAAGATGCCGCTGTCCGTCACCCGATAATTTTGAATAGCGGCGAATGTATTTTTCATCCTTTTGCAAAAAATAAAAGGCAGGCATTTCCTTTGACTGAATTTCATTAAGGAGGGCTTCTGCGTCACTTTTGCTCATAATAATCTCCTGACATTGAAAATTGTGACCTAATAATCAGGGGGAAAGTAACACGTCCGGCGAGGATGTGGAATTATTTTCATGCGGTGTGTGCAAAAAAACGCAACAATCTTTCAATGTGTTAGGGCTTATGCCGTGTCGGCGGGTCAGGGCAATCTAGCGAAAAGACGGCAGGCTAAGGGCCAATAAAAACGCCACGGTTTTGCCGTGGCGTTTTTTCTCTGAGGGGGTGGTTGTTGTTTGGGTTCCTTTAGGCCTGTTGTCTCATTTCCTGATTCTGGTGCGCGAAATCTTCCATCAGGGATTCAAACTTGCGGCGGCGGCCACGGGTGGGGATGGTTTCGTCCTCATGCGCATGGGGCTCGCGGCTCGTCGTCATCAGCCCGTTGATTTCGGACAGGCAGCGTTGCAAGGTCATCACTTCGCGGAGCTCTTCTCGGTCGCTGATCTGGATCATGGCCAATCGGTTTTCGATCATATCGATCAAAACGGATGCCGTATTTTTCGAGAGCATCATAGCAACCCCCCTGTCAAAAAACTAAAACCTAAGTCGCCTCTAATACCTCTATTATTCGCCTAAAAACTTAAAATAAATTGAATAAAACGCTCGATATTATCGTTAACGTAACAATTATTTTTTGGGCTTGATGGGACGAGTCAATTGACCCTTTGGTTAACGGGCTTTGGGGTTGTTTTACAAAGGCCCTCTGCTTATAACGATTGCCTCATCGAAATTACATCGCCACGGAGGGATTATGTCTTCTTATGGAAACGATTTTGAGAAAAAACAGAAAAGCGGGACAAAAAAACTTTACACCCAAATTATTTTATTTGGCCTTGGGGGGAGCCTCCTTTTCGGCGTTGGAACAAGTGTATTGGTTGGCTCTTTCTTAAAGGCTGCGGGTGAGGTGGCGGCGCCGCTTGTGAAGAATAAATTCACAGCCTGTCTGCGAGATCATGGGATAAACGACCTTTATTATAGCCTTGAGAAATCAAAAGAGAATCAGGTTGTTTTGATCGACAATTTAACAGGCGCAGAAGCGCTTTATGATTTCTCTCGAACGCCTGCGTCGCTAACGACGACAGAAAAGGGAAAAATAGATT
This sequence comes from Bdellovibrionales bacterium, assembly GCA_041662785.1. Taxonomy (NCBI): domain Bacteria; kingdom Pseudomonadati; phylum Bdellovibrionota; class Bdellovibrionia; order Bdellovibrionales; species Bdellovibrionales bacterium. The sequence continues at coordinate 473,421 of JBAZRW010000001.1, forward strand.
ATGATAAACTGCCGAAAAAGGATCGGGATCACTTTCGGGACGTTAATGCCTGCAACCAACTTGGCCCCATCGTGCTGTTGCTAAAATAGAGGGTTATCGTGAGGGAAGGACTTAGGCCTTCCCGACCAGCGCGGCGATAGAGGCCACGCGGCCTTGCAAATGATTGACGGCAGCGACCATCAAATCCTCATCGCTTTTGCGTCCCGTCGTTGCGAGTTTGCGCGTTTCGATCAACTCGTCAGCCAGCAAAAGGCAGGTTAGCATAAATAGGCGTGTTTCGCTGGCATTCGTTCCCTTGCCCGCGACTTCATTGATCTTGCTGTCCACTAGTTTGACGAGTTCGGCTAGCTTGCGCTCTTCCCCCGCGTCGCACGCCACAATGTATTCAAGCCCATGCAGTGTAACGCTGACCTTGGCCAGAACGGGCAGGGTCGGTTCTTTTTTGGCATCTTTTGCGTCTTGTTTAGCCATGGTCAGGGTGTCCCTATCTTTTTAAAATCTTTTCAACGTGATCAATAGTTTGATCCAGACGCAAGGCGACCTTTTGCGTGACGGCTAAAACGCCCGCTTCACGCGATTTGCTTTGCTTCAAAATATCATTCAGCTTCTTTTGGGACTCGGCGCGTGCAGCGACATCACAGCCGACAGTGTCCTCAAGGTCAGAGATGGTTTCATCAAGCTTTTCAAGAGCGGCTTTGAGGCGCTTCATTTTAAATCCTTTCGAATCGTCTCGATTCCGTATTAATCGAGTAAGACTAAAAGAAGGAGGGCCTCCCCGTCAACAGGGGATCACGCAAAAAGAGCAGAAAGGAACAGCCTTGCATTAACACCTCTTTTCCGGCATTTTGCGCCTTTCCTTCCTTTAAGTAAAAGAGATTATCTTATGACTTGTTGCTGCACCTCTGCCCCCTCTCCTAAAACCATGGCGAATGCTGTCCGCGCCCTTGCGATGGACGCTGTCGAGCGGGCCAAATCGGGGCATCCCGGTATGCCGATGGGCATGGCCGATGTAGCGACGGTCTTGTGGCGCTCCTATCTTCGCTTTGATCCGCAAAATCCAGCATGGCCCGACCGCGACCGTTTCATCCTGTCGGCGGGGCATGGCTCGATGCTGCTTTACGCTTTGGCTCATCTGGCGGGTTATCCCAAGATGACAATGGAGCAAATCAAGAACTTTCGCCAGTTGGGCAGCCTGACGGCGGGTCATCCTGAGCGCGACCTCGACATCGGCGTTGAAATGACGACCGGCCCCTTGGGGCAAGGCATCGCCACATCGGTCGGCTTTGCGTTGGCCGAGAGAATCTTGAACGCTCGCTTCGGCGACGCGCTGGTGGATCACCGTACATTCGTTATCGCCTCGGACGGCGACTTGATGGAAGGCATCAGTCACGAGGCCGCGTCTTTGGCGGGGCATTTGAAGCTAGGCCGCCTTGTCGTTTTTTATGATGATAACAAAATCTCCATCGATGGTGGGACAGAGCTTTCCTTCACCGAAGACGTGCAGGCGCGGTTCCGCGCTTACGGCTGGGATGTGCAGGCAGTCGATGGGCATGATCCGGCGGCGATTGCTGCCGCAACCGATGCAGCGCTTGCCGTTACGGATAAGCCTTCGCTTATCGCTTGCCGCACGATTATCGGCTTTGGCGCGCCGAACAAGCAGGGCACGTCGGGCTGCCATGGCTCGCCACTTGGCGAAGCCGAAGTTGCGGCGGCGCGTCAAGCGCTGGGCTGGGATCATCCGGCCTTTGAAATTCCCGCCGACATTTTAAGCGCATGGCGTAAGGCTGGCGCACGCAGCGCGGATTTGTGCAAGGCATGGGAGGCTCGTTTAAGTGCGGCCCCCGCCAAAGCCGAGTTTACGCGCATGATGGACGGCGTTTTACCGGAATCGTTGGACGCTGTCTTTGCGGCTTTTAAGCAAAAGATTGCCACCGAAGCGCCCAAGCATGCGACGCGCCAATCGTCGGGCGCGACGCTCGCGGCGCTTGTGCCCGCGATGCCCGAACTTATCGGCGGCTCGGCTGACCTTAGCCCGTCGAACAACACACAGGTGAAGGGCGAGGGCGCAATCAGCGCGGCGTCGAACTATGCGGGGCAGTATATTCACTTTGGCGTACGCGAGCATGGCATGGCCGCTGCCATGAACGGCATGGCCCTTCATGGCGGTATCATTCCTTATGGCGGCACGTTTATGCAGTTTGCCGATTATTGCCGCCCGTCGATCCGCCTTGCCGCGCTGATGAAACAGCGCGTCGTTTTTGTGATGACGCATGACAGCATCGGGCTTGGCGAAGACGGCCCCACCCATCAACCTGTAGAACATTTAGCCGCGCTTCGTGCGATCCCGAATCTTTTGACCATGCGACCTTGCGATGGCATTGAAACGGCAGAGTGCTGGCAGATTGCCTTGCAAAGCAAAGACGCACCAAGCTTGCTGGCGCTTGCGCGTCAGGGCTTGCCGACGTTGCGCGATGGCAGCGCATACAACAAATCAGCCAAGGGCGCGTATGTGCTTTCCGAGGCGGCGGGCCCGCGCGCCGTGACGCTGCTTGCGACCGGATCGGAAGTCATGTTGGCCATGCAAGCGCAAAAGCTTTTGAAGGAACAAGGTATCGACGCCGCTGTTGTTTCTTTTCCGTGCATGAGTTTGTTTGACAAGCAGGACGCGGCGTATCGCTCTTCTGTGCTGGGAACCGCACCTCGCGTCGCGATTGAAGCGGGCATCCGCATGGGCTGGGACACGTATCTTGGCGATGGCGGCGCGTTTATCGGCATGGACGGCTTTGGCGCGTCGGCCCCCGCCGAAATCTTGTACAAGCATTTCGGCATCACCGTCGAGGCGCTGGTTGACGCGGCGAAAAAGGTTTGTGCTTAATCCAAGAAAGGATTTCCTATGCCTAGAGAAGAAGGTCTTCATAAGATTGAGGTTCATGTCGCCGCTCTTTGCTTTGATCTTGAAAGCGAAGACGAGACGCGCTGCCTAATCCTCAAGCGTACAGCCACCCGCTCCCTTTATCCCAATCTTTGGGAATGTGGTGGCGGGCAGATGAAGGCGGGCGAGTCTTTTCAAGACGCGGCCTTGCGCCAGATTAAGGAAGAGACAGGCCTTGAGGCCGACATTCTTTTTCCTTATGGCGACTATTTTATCGAAACCGAAGACGGCGGCATTCCGGGTCTGAAGTTTGTTTGCTCGGTCGATGGGGGGCAGGACGTTGTCCTTGATCCCAAAGAGCACACCGCGTACGCGTGGGTTCAAGAAAATGATCTTGACTCCTATGACTTTATTGCAGGCGTTCGGGACGATATCGCCGAAAGCTTCAAGATTTTGGAGGAGTGCTGAAAAGCGCCCCCGCTAACCCCCAACCTAACGGAGAAAAACATCATGACAACACGCGTAGCAATTAATGGTTTTGGACGCATTGGTCGTTTGGTTTTACGGGCGGCGATGGATTCGGGCCGCAAGGACCTTGAGTTTGTGGCGCTGAACGATCTGGCGAACGCGCAGACGAATGCCCATTTGTTGAAATATGATTCCGTTCATGGCCGCTTTAACGGTGAGGTTGCGGTGGATGGCAACGACCTTATCATCAACGGCATGCGCGTGAAGGGCCTGCAAGGCGCGGATCCCACCAAGCTTGGCTGGGGCGAGATGGGCGTTGATGTGGTCATGGAATGCTCTGGCCGCTTTACCAAACGCGTTGACGCTGCCAAGCATCTTGAGGCCGGTGCGAAAAAGGTTTTGATCTCTGCCCCCGCGACGGATGAGGATCTCACGGTTGTTTATGGCGTCAATCACAGCGAGCTGAAAGCCGAGCATGCCATCGTTTCCAACGCGTCGTGCACGACGAATTGCCTTGCGCCCGTCGCCTCGGTCTTGGACAAGACGGTCGGCATTTCGCATGGCTTTATGACGACCATTCATTCCTATACGGGTGATCAGCGCGTGGTGGATACGGCACACAGCGATCTTCATCGTGCCCGCGCGGCGGCTATCAATATGATCCCGACCTCGACAGGTGCGGCCAAGGCGGTGGGTAAGGTTCTGCCCGCGCTAAAAGGTAAGCTGGATGGTACAGCCATTCGCGTGCCGACCCCCAACGTGTCGGTTATCGATTTCAAGTTTGTTGCCAAGCGCCCCACGACCGCCGAGGAAATTGGCGCGGCGATGAAGGCCGCAGCAGCGGGCGAGTTGAAAGGCATCTTAGGCGTGTATGACGAGCCGTTGGTGTCCACGGACTTCAACCATGATGCGCGGTCATCCATCTTTGCGCTGAACGAAGTGCGCGTGATTGAGGGAACCTTTGTCCGCGTCCTTAGCTGGTATGACAATGAATGGGGTTTCTCAAACCGCATGTCGGATACGGCGATTGCGATGATGGCGGCGAAGTAGAAGACTGCCTCAGACCAACGGTTATAATTAATGACACACGGACGGACAAACCCCCTTTCGTCATCCCGCTGACCCTGCTTCGCTCTGACGAGCTTCGCAGGGCCGAAGGCTAGCCCGGCGAAGCTGCGGAGCAGCATAGACGGGAAAGCGGGATCCAGCGCCGCTCCCCGTGTCAAGCACGGGGCAGGCTAGCGCGGCATAAGACTCTTATGCGCCGTGGACACGGCGCGATTGGATACCGGCCTTCGCCGGTATGACGCTAAAGGAAAAAGCGTTCCATAAGAGTCAGTAGTTATAGCCGTTGGTATAAAAGCGAAGCTGGGTCGCGGGCATCCCGTTTGTTTTCTTCTTATGCGTCACGTCATTGACTTGTTGGTATTAGGAAGACCTTCTACTTGATCATAGGGCAGATCAGCGAGGGCGGTTCGCCCTCGCCAAGGATAAAGCATTTCTCGCTGTGGATGTTCACGCGGCCTTCGGCGATCCAGCGCACGGCCATGGGATAGACGGCGTGTTCTTGCTGCAAAATGCGCTCGGACAAGGTATTTTCCGTATCGTCAGCCATGACGGGGACGGCGGCCTGAACGATAATCGGGCCGCAATCCATTTCGGCGCGCACAAAGTGAACGGTGCAACCCGAAAACTTCGCGCCGTAATCGATGGCCTTTTGCTGCACATGCAGGCCCGTAAAGGCGGGCAGCAGCGAAGGGTGGATGTTGACAAGGCGGTCGCGCCACGCATCGACAAACCATGGCGTTAGAATCCGCATAAAGCCCGCAAGGCAGATCAGCTGCGCGTCGTGCTTTTTAATCTCGGCATCCAGCGCGGCCTCAAAGCCCTCGCGGTCAGCCCCGTAATCCTTATGATTCACGACAGCGGTGGGAATGCCTTCCTTTTGCGCCCAAGCGAGGCCGCCCGCCGTGGGATCGTTAGAGATAACGCAGACGATCTTGGCAGGATAATCAGGTTCACGCGAGGCGCGCACAAGCGCTTGCATATTGCTGCCGCGCCCAGAAATAAGGACGGCGACGTTTAGCACGGCCATGTTGACCCCATGCCTTGAATTGACACACGCGATGTCGACAGGTTTTTTTCAACTTCGCCGATGCGGAAAACCGTTTCGCCCGTGTCAGTCAGTAAAGACTTGATCTCTTCGGCGTCCTCCTTGGCGACGATCACGACCATGCCAATGCCGCAGTTAAACGTCCGCGCCATATCATGGCTGCTCATCGCGCCTTTTTGTGCCAGCCATTTCATGACGGACGGCACGCTCCAGCTTTCGGCAGACAGCCAAACGCCAAGGCCATCAGGCAAGACGCGGGGAATGTTTTCCAAAAGCCCGCCGCCTGTGATGTGCGCCATGGCTTTAACGTGCCCCGTCTTGATGGCGGCCAGCATAGGCTTGACGTAAAGGCGCGTCGGCTCTAGCAAGGCTTCTCCCAAACGGCGAGAGGGATCAAAGGGTGCGGGCGCGTCATAGGCAAGGTTTTCTTGGGCCACGATCTTGCGCACCAGCGAAAAGCCGTTGCTGTGAACGCCGCTGGATGCCAGACCCAAGACGACATCCCCCTCGGCAATATCCTCGCGCGGCAGGCTTTGGCCGCGCTCAACCGCGCCAACAGCAAAACCGGCCAGATCGTAATCCTCGCCTTCATACATGCCGGGCATTTCGGCCGTTTCGCCGCCCACAAGGGCGCAGCCCGATTGCTTGCAGCCTTCGGCGATTCCCGCGATCACGGCACGGGCCGTTTCGACCTCAAGGTGACCAGAGGCAAAATAGTCAAGGAAAAACAAAGGCTCAGCCCCCGCGACGATCAGGTCGTTGACGCACATGGCGACAAGGTCGATCCCGACGGTGTCGTGCTTGCCCGCCTCGATGGCGACGCGCAACTTGGTTCCGACGCCATCCGTGGCGCTGACCAAAATAGGGTCTTGATAGCCTGTCGCTTTCAGGTCAAAAAGAGCGCCAAACCCTCCTAAACCGGCCATAACGCCCGTGCGGGCCGTTGCCTTGGCAAGGGGCTTAATGGCTTCAACCAAGGCGTTACCGGCATTGATATCGACGCCAGCCTTGGCATAAGCATCTTGGGGGGAGTCATTTGAGTTGGTCATCATACCGTCATGATTGATGGTTAGCGTAAAACAGGCTAGTAAGAACAGGCACAATAACAAAAAGTGACAGGTTTGCAATGCGCGTCGTAATATTTTTGGTTTTCAGTCTTTTTTGCCTCGCGTCTCCGGCGTGGGCGCAGGAAGATTTGGCGGTGTATCGCATCGCTGGCGTGACGGTTGACGTCACGGCGGCCAATGCAACCGTGGCGCGGGATCATGCCATTATGCAAGCGCAGCGCAGCGCGTTTTCCCTGCTTTTAGAAAGGCTTGGTGTGAGGGAGCCACAGGCCAAAGCCTCCGATGAGGCCTTGGCCGCCTTGGTGCAGGCCTTTGAAATCCAGAACGAGCATACGGCGGGCTATCGCTATACAGGCCTTTTTTCTGTTCAATTCAAACCCGCGGCTGTTCGGCAGTGGTTGGGCACGCTCGGCGTCAAATATACGGAAAATCGTGCCAAGTCGCTTGTGGTGCTACCCATTGTCAAAAGCAAGGAGAGGGCCACGCTATGGGAGGATTCGACCCCGTGGCGGAGCGTGTGGATGGGTGGTGAGAAAAATACGGGGTTGGTTCCTTTTATTGTGCCTACTGGTGATTTAGAGGATATCGCGCAGATCAGCACGGCAGAGGCTCTGACTGGCAAGCCAGAGGCTCTTGAGGCTGTTCGCCAAAAATACGGCGCGGGCGGCGTTTTGGTGGCTGTTCTTGAAACCGATTCTCTTGCGGCGGAGGGCGAGTCCCCAACCCCAAGTGAAAAGGGCGAGGGCGTTGTCACGGCGCGTCGCTATGACGAGGCGGGCGCGGCCAAAGACCTTGGTCGCCTTCCCGTTGCGTGGGCCTCCCTTGCGCAAAGGGGCGAGGTTTTGGCCGCCGCGATCCGGTCTTTATCCCAGTCGCTAGAGGCCGATTGGCGGGCGGTGAATAAGGTTCCCTCTGGCGCGGTGGCGACGTTGCCTGTTGATGTTGATGTTCCGACCTTGGAGGCATGGGCGCAGATCAGGCAAAGGCTGACCCAAGTGCCTGCGGTGGCCAGCGCTCAAATCGTGACGATGACGCGTGGCCTTGTGCATATCGAGCTTGGCTTTCGCGGTGAGCTTGCCGCCTTGCCCAGAGCCGTCGCCGAGCAAGGTTTGACGTTGGAGCAAAGCGCAGGCGGCGGCTGGCTTTTGCATTAGAAAAAAAGAAAGGCGCACTTCATGACCACTCTTATCGATCGCAGACAGACGCCGAAGGCGCGGTTTTGGGTGATCATGATTATCGCCTTTGTGGCCGTTCTTTGGCTTTTGCGACCCATGCTGCTGCCCTTTGTTGCGGGGGCGGCGTTGGCGTATTTCCTTGATCCTGTCGTAGATCGCTTGACCCTTTGGCGCGTGCCGCGCTGGCTTGGCACGGCGCTTGTTCTTCTGGGCTTTCTTTTGGTGGTGGCACTTCTGTTGCTTTTGATTGTGCCGTTGATCCAAACGCAGATGATGGCGCTCATTGACGCGCTGCCGACCTATGTTGACACGCTACGCACGCGCTTTATGCCGCGTATCTATGATTGGCTCAGTCGCTTGTCCCCTGCGGACGTAGAGAAATTAAGGCAGGCCGCCAGTGATTACGCGGGCAATGCGGTGGGCCTTACGGGCGAGTTTCTGAAAGGCCTTGTGACAAAGGGTTTTGCGCTGTTCGATGTGTTGACTCTTTTGATTATTACCCCCGTCGTCGCTTTTTACCTTTTGCGCGATTGGCCCAAGGTGACGCGCAATGTTGATGAGCTTGTCCCCCGCGCGCAGCATGGCATCGTGCGGCAGGCAGCCATCGAGATCAACAAAACGCTCTCTGGCTTTATCCGTGGCCAAGCGCTTGTATGCCTGTCACTGGGCTTTATTTATAGCGTTGGGCTGACGCTCGTGGGGCTGCACTATGGCGCGACCATCGGCATTATCGCGGGCGTTTTGTCTTTTATTCCCTATGTAGGCTCTGGCTTCGGGCTGATTGTCAGCATGATCCTTGCCTTTGTCCAGTTCGATAATGGTTTGTCCATCGGCCTAGTTTTGGTCGTGTTTTTGGTGGGGCAAACACTAGAAGGCTATGTTTTGACGCCCAAGCTGGTGGGGGATCGTGTGGGCCTGCACCCCGTCTGGATTCTGTTCGCCCTTTTTGCAGGCGGCAGCCTTTTGGGTTTTGTCGGTATTTTAATTGCTGTGCCTGTTGCGGCGGTCTTGGGTGTTCTTATTCGCCTTGCCCTTTCCCGTTATAAGGGCAGCGCTCTGTATCACAAAAAGACCCCTTCCCCATGACCAGGCAGTACCATTTCCCCTTACCGTTACAGGCGGCCATGGGGCTGGAAGATTTCCTCCCCTCGTCCTCTAACGAAGAGGGTGTGGCGTGGCTCTTGCGGCGTGAGCCGTCCTCTTGGCCGTCGCACGCGCTTGTTCTGTGGGGGCCGGAAGGCGCGGGCAAGACGCACCTCCTGTCCATTTGGTGCGAGCGGCAAAAGGCGCAGCGCATCGCGCTGGGTGATCCGGTTTTGGCAGCCATTGTCAATGGTAAGGCCTTAGCGCCCGCCTTCGCTTTGGACGATGCCGATGCTTGCGTGGGCGATCCGGCGCAAGAGGAATGGCTACAGCATTTTTATAATGCGACAAAGGCGGCTTCGTTGCCTGTCTTGCTGACGGCGCTGCATCCTCCGGCCTTATGGGGCTTGGGGCTGCGCGATATTGAAACGCGCCTGAAAAGCTGCGTGAGCGCAAGCCTTCATGAACCGGATGATGCCTTGATGCGCGGGCTTTTGATGAAGCTTTTTAGTGACAGGCAGTTGATGGTTGAGGTGGGCGTGGTGGATTATTTGTCCGCGCGGCTAGAGCGCACCACGGCGGCTGTGCGTGACGCTGTGGCGCAATTGGATGAGGCTGCGTTGGGGGAAGGGCGCAAAATCTCTATCCCGTTTGCGCAAAAAGTTTTAGCCCAGAACGAGCCAGAAGCCGAAGATAATGGCCGCAAGGACGCCTAAAGCCACCCAGTTAAGGTACTTTTCGACAAAGGTGCGGATCGGCTCACCAAACTTACGCACCAATCCTGCCACCAAAAAGAACCGCGCCGCGCGCGTTGCGATGCAAGCCAAAACGAACGGCACAAGCGGCAGAGAGGCGACGCCGCTGGCGATGGTGATGAGCTTAAACGGAATGGGTGTCAGGCCCTTGGCCAGAATGACGTAGACGCCCCACTTGTTGAACTCGTCATGGAAGCGGGCGAAGGCTTCTTGCATGTGATAGGTCTCGATGATCCATTGACCGAGCGTAGCGTAAAACCATGCGCCGATGGCATAGCCAAGCAATCCTCCAACGACAGAGCCGACGGTGCAGATCAGCGCATAGCGCCAAGCTTTTTCGCGGTTCGCCAGCGCCATGGGCAAAAGCAAAACATCGGGGGGCAGGGGAAAGAACGAGCTTTCCGCAAAGGCAACCGCGAACAGCACAAAGGCCGCATACGGCCCTTCGGCTTGGCGAAGCGTCCAGTCATAAAGGGATCGAATGGGGGACATATTTAAAGGCAGCCTCTTCACGACGGTCTAAGTTATTAATGAGCCAAAGCCCTGTTGACGGCTTCGGGCTCATGGGCAATGACGGTTAAAAGTACGCGCGCCGCACGTTCAGGCTGGCGGCGTTTTTGCTCCCAATCTTGCACGGCACGCACATTGAAACCAAAACGCTGAGAGAATTCCGGTTGCGTTAGACCTAGATGATGGCGGATCGATTTAACATCCACTTCATCGGGAACGTGCGCGACAAAACCGGTCCGAACCTCCCCGCGGGCATAGGCAAGAGCGTGCCTCGCCGATTTAATGAGCTTACTTCCTGTTTTGGACACGATGTTTGACTCCTTTTTTATAAACGTCAGCGATTGATCCCAAAATTTGTTTTAATTCGTTTCTTTCGGCTTGAGACAAATTAGCCTTTTCTCCTTTTGAAAAGAGGGATAGCAAAAACACGGGGATCTCTTTTCCTGCATAAAAAGCAATAACTCTATACCCGCCGCTTTTCCCCTTCCCGCGTCCTGCAAAACGAATCTTTCGCGCCCCTCCCGTTCCCTTCATTTCGTCTCCGGTATCAGGGCTTTCGCGCAATACACTCTACAATAGCATGGCGCTCCTCGACCGTGAGCCCAAGCGCCTTGGCATCACGCAGATAATCGGGCGTTTCAATAACAACCTGCATGGCCATACTATACGGCATTGCCGCACATTCGGCAAGAACTATTTAAGGAAATGTCGTTCGATTTTCTCCGATCAAATGCGAAGATTCCTTGGTTAAGAGGCAAAAACGTGCTTAATTCGGCCATGTTGTAACCCTTTAGGAGTCATCCCTCCCACCGTCACTCCCGCGTAAGCGGGAGTCCCGTTTGTTTTTTAATAAGGAAACGGGATCCCCGCTTTCGCGGGGATGACAAAGCTTTTGTGGTCGGTTTGGCAACTTATCAATTTAGGATCTGCTTTTATGAAAAACGTCGTCGTTGTCGGGGCCCAGTGGGGCGATGAAGGCAAAGGGAAAATTGTCGATTGGTTGTCGTCTCGCGCCGATGTCGTGGTGCGTTTTCAGGGCGGCCACAACGCCGGCCACACGTTGGTGATCGATGGCGTGACGTATAAGCTCAATTTGCTGCCATCGGGCATTGTGCGGTCGGGCAAATTATCCGTGATTGGGAATGGCGTGGTTATGGATCCTTGGGCGCTGCTTAAGGAAATTGACTCCATCGCGGAAAAAGGCGTGACGGTTACGCCCGACAATCTGATTATTGCCGAAAACGTGCCTCTTATTTTGCCCGTTCACGGGATTGTGGATCGTGCGCGTGAGGCCGCTAAGGGCGCTAGGAAAATTGGCACGACGGGGCGCGGCATTGGCCCCGCCTATGAAGATAAAGCGGCGCGGCGCGGCATTCGCCTGTGCGATCTTCGCACGCCCGATTTGCTGCGCGAGAAACTGGATGAGCTTCTTGTCCACCACAACGCCTTGCTGCGCGGCTATGGCGCGGAGGAGCTTGCCCTTGAGGCCGTGTTTGCGGAAGTCATGGCCATCGCGCCAAAGATTTTGCCCTTTAGCGCCGTCGTATGGCAGCGCCTTGAAGCGGCGCGTAAGGCGGGCAAGCTGATTTTGTTCGAAGGCGCACAAGGCTCGATGCTGGATATCGATCACGGAACCTATCCGTTCGTGACGTCCAGCAATATCGTGGGCGGCGCGGCGGCGGCGGGTGCGGGCGTGGGGCCGAAAACGTTGGGGCGCATCCTTGGCATCTGCAAGGCGTACACAACGCGGGTGGGATCGGGCCCCTTCCCGACCGAAGACACGGGCGACGTTGGCGAAGGTCTTGGCGCACGGGGCTTTGAGTTCGGTACGGTCACGGGGCGCAAGCGCCGCTGCGGCTGGCTGGACGCGGTGCTTGTGCGACAGGCCGCGACGATTGGCGGCATTGATGGTCTCGCACTCACCAAGCTGGATGTTCTGGATGGGATGAGCGAGCTTAAAATCTGCCGCGCCTATAAACTGGATGGCAAGGAAATCGATCACCTTCCCGCCAACGCGGCTGAACAAGCCCGCGTTGAGCCGATCTATGAAACCTGCGCAGGCTGGAGCGAAAGCACGCGTGGGGCGCGGAGCTGGGCTGATCTGCCCGCTGGCGCGATCAAGTATATCCGTTTGATCGAGGAATTGGCGGGCGTGCCCGTTACGCTTGTTTCAACAAGCCCAGAGCGTGACGATACGATTCTTGTGCGCGATCCGTTCGCGGATTGATTAGAACCATTCGCGTGAATCGGCTCGGTCAACATAAGAACTAGCCGTTTGCCGAAAAATTCAAAAAAACAAACGGGACTCCCGCTTACGCGGGAGTGATACCAAACGGCGCAGGAAACGACTCATTGAAAGAAACCAAATGGGATACCAGTCTTCGCTGGCATGACGGGGTGTGTGTTTGGTATTAACCCTTACCGTCATCCCCGCGAAAGCGGGGATCCAGGGGACTGGGCGATGAAGAAATGCTCGTGAGGGCGGACAGAGCGGCTGGATCCCACGTCCATTTTCTTTCGCCTAAAAAGGCGAAGAGAAAATGTCTTGGGATGACGAAGGCGGATTAATTCAGCCGCCAGCGAATCTCGCGTAGCATGACGTCGGTTTGCTGGGCGGGGATGGGGCCTCCGGCAAGGTCTTTGACGACCTCCAGCGCGGTGATGGCGGCGCGAAGATGGCCGCGCTCGGCCTGTAGGTAGCCCAGCTCTTTCCACAAATCCTGATGGCGCGGCGCGAAAAGGATCATGCCTTGCAAGGTCGCAATAGCGGCTTCCACGCGATCTTGTGATAGAAGGCGGCGTTTGACGTTGTGTTGTAGGCGCAGCAACAAATCGCGGCTGCTGAGCGGCGTAAGAAGCTCTGAGGATAAGTCAAGAAGCGTGGGGCGATGCCTCTCTTCCTCAAGCAGGCTGTCCTCATCGTCAATAAAATAGTCGCCTGCCTCTTCAAGCTGACAGGTTTGCCCTGCGCGGAAAGGATCGATAACAACTTGTCCATCCCGAGCCGATAGGCGCAGCAAAAAGTGGCCGGAAAGGTCAAGGCCTGTCATGGCCCATCCCATGGCCGTCGCTACATGAAGATAGATCACGCCCAGCATAACGGGCGAGCCGCGACGACGGTCGATGGTGTCCATCAAGTTCGTGGCGCGGGCGTCCTCGTTATGATTGTCATCGCCTTGATATTTGTTTTGCACGACCAGAACGTGACGCAAGCGCTGCAACTGCACATCAAGCGTTGTGGCCGCCCCACCCGCGCGCACTTGTTCGACCAGCACGGCTAAATGCTGACGATAGGGCGTCAGGTCTGCGCCTTGTTTTTCTAAGGACGCTAAGGCAAGCGCGGCTTCACCCAGAGAAAGGACGCCATCGTCCATTTCTCCCGCGCGGCGCAAAATGCGAAGTGATTCTTGTTGGGAATTCATCGAATCACTTTACCCCAGTTTAAGACAAAAAGGAATCGAGAAAGCGGGAGCAGGGGGTGGGGTTGGCCTGCGGCGGCCTCTTTCCTTCCTCGTTATCCCCTCCATTTTCGCCCCCCCCTTCGTCATCCCCGACAAGCGATGCTTCAGCATCGCGCGGATCGGGGACCTAGGGGACTGGGGACGATGCTGCTTTTTTAAAAGCTTTCAACCTGCCTACGCAGCTTCGCAGCTTCGGCAAGGCGGCAGGCTGGGTCCCGCATCTTCGCGGCGCTCCTGCGCCGCTTCGCCTGCCCCGCGAAGCCCAAAGGGCGTAGAGGGGTGCGGGATGACGGTAAGGGGAAGGCCGGAGCCGCGATCCCTTTCCTGCCCTCTGAACCCTCTTTCTCACAAAGGCGGTTCAAAAGCGTTTTGGATATGGACGGGCCAGTGCCCCCCCGTCACGCCGCCCTTGCGGCGTGCGAAAAGGAAAGCGCCCACGCCGCCCTTGCGGCGTGCGAAAAGGAAAGGAGGCCATCTTTCTCACAAAGGCGGCTCAAAGGCGTTTTGGATATGGACGGGCCAGTGCCAAGGCAGAACCAGCATCACGTCAAACCGAATATCAAAGCCTGAAAAACCGCGTTGCCGCGCCAAAAAGAGAGAGCCTGTGCGTGCCAATCGTACCTTTTGATGATCCGAGACAGCCTCGCTGGCCTGCCGCGTGTCGGGGCGTGCTTTAACTTCGATAAAGGCCAGTGTTTTGCCCCGCATAACGATCAGGTCAATTTCGCCTTGGTGCGTTTTATAGCGGGTAGCGATAATCCTGTAGCCTTTACTCCATAAGGCCACGCGGCATAGGGTTTCTGCCCAGTGGCCGCGCCGATGGGCAGAGAGCCCGCGCTGTTCTTTTGTCGTTTTGTAGTGAGGGATCATGCCCACCCCAATTTTTTGCGAGGGGTATAGGCCTTCTTTTTGGCCCATTTCTCGATAAAGGTCGTAAGATCGGCGTCCTCGCCTTCGGGCAACATAACTTTAAGCGTGGCGAACATGTCGCCTGCCTCGCCCTTGGCGCTCGGAATGCCTTTGCCTTTTAGGCGCATGACGCTGCCCGTATTCGCGCCCTTATGAACGCGCACGGAAACCGAGCCGTCCAGTGTCGGGATCGTTACTTTTTCGCCTAAAAGCGCTTCAGATAGGCTAATGGGAACATCCAGATGAAGGGCGTTTCCCTCGCGCCGGAAAAAGGGGTGAGGCGCAACCTTAATCTCAATCAGTGCTGCCCCCGCGCCACCCTCGCCCGCTTGGCCAAGGCCACGCAAACGCAGCTTATGGCCGTCCTCGGTTCCGGCAGGGATGGTGACGTCAATGGTTTTTTGGCTATCCAGCGTCAGGCGTTTTTTACCGCCAAGGCAGGCCTCAACAAAGGGCACGGTGATGGTATAGGCAACGTCTGCGCCTTTTTCTGCCGGAGCCCTTGTGCCACCTTGCCGTGATGAGCGGAAAAACTCGGACAGGATATCATCCATGCCCATGCCGCCGTTAAAGCCAAAGGGATTGCCGCCTGTTCCTGCCGAGCGCCGCGTACCACCTCGTGCGCTGCCGTTGCCGAAAGGATCACCGTTGCCTCGTGGGCGATAGCCTTGTTCTTGGCCTTGGTCATCGATCTCGCCGCGATCATAGCGTGCGCGTTTGGCCGCATCGCCGACAAGGTCATAGGCGGCGGTGATTTCCTTGAATTTTTGCTCAATGCCCTTGCTACCGCCCTGATTCAGGTCAGGGTGATATTTCTTCGCCAGCTTGCGGTACGCGCTTTTGATTTCGGCAGCGGTGGCCGAGCGCGTCACGCCAAGGGTTTGATAGGGATCGCTCATGCCTTGTTATAGAACAAAAAGGGCTTACTGCACAATCTTCCATGAGCCATCACGTTGCTGACAAGCGCGGCCATAGCCTTGCTGCTTTTGCCCGCCGACCGTGATGGTTTGCTGGAATTCGCGGCAATACGCGCCGTCATTGGCATAGCCATCACGAATGGGCGTAATGGTTCCGGCGTTGCCGCTTTGGGGATTATTCCACGTGATTTGCTGGCCAACAGGCGCGGTATAGGCGCGAGAGGTCGCCCCGCCCATGGCTGAGCGGTCGGCATTATCCAGCGAAGAGCCAATCTCGTTGCCAAGCCAGCCGCCCAAAACAACGCCCGCTGCCGTAGCCGCCAGACGGCCAGAGCCTTTGCCGATGTTGCTGCCCAATAGGCCGCCAACAGCCGCGCCGCCCAGTGTGCCGACACCTTCTTTTGTGCCCATATTTTCCGCCTGACAGGCAGAGAGCAAAAGAGCGAGGGCGAGGACGCCAAGAAGAGGACGATGAAACATGGGAAAACCTCATCAAAGATGGTTGAGCGAGAAGTCTGATTAGGAGCATACCCTAATCCGTAATCAAGGCGCAACTATGGCTAAAAAAGGCTGTCAAAAAGGGGGAAGGCCGCTAAGGTAGAGGCCTGTAAACCCCTTCCCCTGATTCGTCGTGGGGGGGCAGCCCATCAAAGGATATGTTTTTGATGAATAAACCGTCGCGCTTCCTTCTTTCCGCCAACAAGCTTCGTCAGGTGACTTCCTATGCCAGCGTGGCTGTAGCGCTTTCTTTGATTGCGGCCAAGCTGGTGGCCTATATGGCCACGGATTCGGTCGCCCTTTTGTCGTCGTTGGTTGATTCAGGCGTTGATTTGCTGGCTTCGTTGATTACAGCCTATGGCGTTTTTATCGCGCTGCGGCCCCCTGATCGCGATCACCGTTTTGGCCATGGTAAGGCTGAGGCGCTGGCGGCGTTAGCGCAGGCGATCTTTATCTTTATGTCCTCTGGTCTTCTGATCAAAGAAGCGGTTCATCGTTTCTGGAATCCTGCACCGCTTCAACGCCTAGACATTGGCTATGGGGTTATGGGCTTGGCGGTGGTTATGACCATCGCTCTTTTGGCGCTTCAGACTTATACGATCCGGCGCACGCGCTCTTTGGCCATCGCTTCGGATCGCCTGCATTATGTTGGTGATGTTGCCATTAACATTGCCGTTATGGCTTCCTTTGCGCTTGGCGAGGCGGTGGGTGTTCCTTGGCTTGATCCGCTTTTTGCCTTACTCATTGCGGCCTCAATGTGCATTGGGGCGATCAAGATTACGCGGCAGACCTTGCTTGTCCTGATGGATGCCGAGATGCCCGAAAAAGATCGTGAAGCCATTGTGGCGCTGGCGATGTCTGTTAAGGGCGTTTTGGGCGTCCATGATTTGCGTACGCGGTTTGGCGGAGAAAGACCCATCATTGAGGCGCATATCGAAATGCCAGCGACCCTTTCCCTTGTCGAGTCGCATGATATCGCCGAGGCCGTGATGGCCAAGATTGAAATAGCGTATCCCAAAGCCGATGTGTTGGTTCATCAGGATCCTGCAGGCGTTCAGGAGCATCGGCTGGATACCGTGATCGAACAAAACGACCCCGTCAAAGAGTAGGGAGCCAAGAAGAGGGTATGCTTGATCTTGTTTTAACGCCCGCCGCTTTTTTGCACGCTGCGGCCCTTATCGGCCTGATTTTTTGGGCGTGCCGAAAAAGAAAGCTGCCATGGAACGACATGCCCTTTTTTGTTGCGCTCGTGTTATGGGCGACGTTGGTGCTGGCCGCGCACTTTACGGGCGCGTTTAATGCCTTAAACCAGCTGGATGTTTATGTCCCCATGAGCTTTGTGGCGCTGGGGATCATGCTGGCGCTTGTTTCCTTCCTTTGGCGGATTCCCGTGGCGACGCCGCTTCTCGTCAAACCAGCCTTACCCTTTGCGACAATCGAGCATGAGAAAACGCGCCGGATTCTGTTTTGGTTTTTGATTGTGACGCTGGCGTTGTTTGCGCTGATCAGCCTTGTGCTCGGGCAGGGCGTTTATCCCGACAATGCGGACTCGATGATCTACCGGCTGCCCCGCGCCATTTGGTATGTCAGCCACGGCAATTTGCTGCACCCCTTTGACGCGCCCGACAACCGCATCCTTTATTATCCGCTGGATGGCGTGGCGCTCTATATCCCGCTCGTCCTGTATAATTTGCCCGGAACGTGGCACGCGATGCCGTCCCTTTTGGCGTGGCTTATGATCGTCTATACGACCTATCGCTTTGGGCGCGCCCTTGGCGGCGACCGTCTGCTGGCGCTGCTGGCCGCGTGGCTGGTAGGCATGACACCCAGCATTCTGGCGCAGGCGACCTCAACGAATGACGAGATTCTAACCGCCGCCGTTTTGTTGTGCTCCCTTTACATGGGCTGGCGTTGGCTGGTAACGGGGCGGCATGCCTATTTCTTCATGGCGGGGCTGGCGCTGGGGCTAAGCGCGGGAACCAAGCTGCACATCGTCTTTTTGATGCCGATCGTTGCGCTTGTGGGGTTGGTCGCGTTGTGGCCGCTTCGCCAAGCGCCCGTGCGGCTTCGCCTGTGGGGCAAAGCGATAGGATGGAAGACCGCGCTTTTGACGGCGTTGATTGTGATCGTGATGTTCGCGCCGTTCTTGTTTTACAATTACGCTTCGGTGGAGCGGTTCTATTTCTTCGACGATTTCAAGAAAGATGTCTTCAACCTGTCGGCCAATTTGACCATAGGCCTTCAAAATCTTTTGATCTACCTAAGCCAGATGATGCTCTCGCCGATTGCGGACATGAATATGTGGCCCATCGCGAATGATCGGCAGGGCTTTAACTCGGCGTTGAACGCGTTGGTCAACCCATTGATTAAGCCCCTCTTAAGTCAAGACCCGACGCACTATCATTTAAACTATCGCTTTGTCGGGGTAACGATCCCCGTGTCCGTCCGTTTTGTCGAGTTTTCCCTGTGGTCGGCCTTTGTGTGGCTGCTGTGGCCGTGGCAGGGCATCCTTGCGCTCCGGCAACGGTTTCCTTTGCGCCCCCTCTTTTTCCTTTTGGCGATGACGCCGCCTTTATGGCTGCTTTTGTGGTCGTTTTCGACGCTTTATATGGAAGGAACGGCGACCTATTTCACCTTTTATCTGGTCTGCGCCGCGCCCGCCGCCATCATGGTTTTTTCGCCCATCAAGAAAACCGTCTGGCACGAACTGCGCTGGGTCATGGTGTTTCTTGTCGTGTTTTCGAACCTGATTATCGACCATAATCTGGTAATGTATAGTGGCTTTCGCGCGTTGCCGGATTTGTTCTTTGCGCAAAAAATCCCCTATGATTGGCTTTTGGCCGAAGACCGCATCATTGACGAGATTCGCGCGGCGGACAGAATTCGCGTTGTCATGACGCATGAGAAAATGCCCTATTTTGGCTATATGCATTGGAATCCCAAGGCCACCTATTACTCTCCGTTTTCGATTAAGGATCCGGCGGCGATCCCGAATTATCAGGACGTCTTGCAGATACTCCCTATCTCGGGTCTTTCCATGTACGGCTATATGCCTGTCAAGATTCCGGGCAAGCGGACGGTGGGGCCAACCTATCTTGGTGCGGTGCGGGCGATTGGGCGCGAGGCTGTCTTTGCCGTGGGCCATGGGATCGAAAAAAAATACCCCGAAGAATCAAACTATCTTATTCTGCAAGCCAGAATAGAGCAGAAGGATAAGGATGCTTGGGAAATTGTCATGGATCCCAACCCCATGGGGTTCTCGCTTGATGATCAATTGACGTTTGCCTATGAGATCAAGAACGATGGCACTGTTTTGGCGCGGCACGATCCCGTAAAAAACCCCTCGTTTAAGATAACCCTGCCCTTCAGTCCGTATGAAATGAACCTAAACCTAACCATTATCGTGGCCTCGGCTTGGAGCGGGAAGGAGCTGACGCGCGTGACCTATCCCTTGGGTGGCAAGGGTAGCTGGCTTCCCGAAGGTGGCGAGTACTAGGCTAAAGGGGTGACGTTTGCGGTAAAATAGGATAAGTTTAGAAAAAGAGTCGGGGAAGAAAACAAAGGGTTTAAGGCATGGCACTATCACAAGTTTTCGGCGATTTGCAGCGGCGCGGGTTGATGCTGGTGCTTTCCTCGCCTTCGGGTGCGGGGAAGACCACTATTTCTCGCCGCTTGCTTGAGACGGAAGCCGACCTAAGCCTATCGGTGTCGGTGACGACGCGCGCGCCAAGGGCGGGCGAGGTTGAGGGGACAGACTATCATTTCGTCGATACGATTGACTTCAACTTGATGGTGAATCGCGATCAATTACTGGAACATGCCAAGGTTTTCGGCAATTATTATGGGACGCCGCGTAAGGCGGTTGAGGACACCTTAGCGCAAGGGCATGATGTTTTGTTCGATATTGATTGGCAGGGAACGCAGCAGCTGGCCGAAAAAGCGCGTGACGACCTTGTCAGCGTGTTCATTCTTCCCCCCGATTGGCATGAGTTAGAGCGCCGCTTGTTTTCACGCGCACAGGATACGCCTGCCGAAATTAACCGCCGCATGGCGAAGGCCACCGATGAAATGAGCCATTGGGCCGAGTATGATTATGTGATTATCAACCGCGATCTGGAATCCTCAACCGAGGCGGTTTGCGCCATCTTGCGCAGCGAGAGGCTAAAGCGCCGCCGTCTGGTCGGCCTTGCCGATTTTGTGAAAGGCTTGCAGGCGGGGGCTTAGTCTCTGAAATAAAACGTGGTCTGTGTTTTGTATTAAGCCGTTGCTGTCATCCCCGCGACCTGTCGCGCCGAAGCTGCGAAGCAGCGTAGGGGGAAGGCGGGGATCCCGTTTTCTTTTTTCAAAAAGCATCACAAACAGCTTTGGCGTTAACGGAGCGCGTGCCGAAACAAACTGGATTCCCGCTTTCGCGGGAATGACGGAAGGGGGGAATATGCGGGATGCTTCCTTGGAAGGGGGCATGCAGGAAGCCTCAATCTCCCTTGCGATAGGCGCGAGAAAGAGCCTCAAACGCTTGCAGCGAAAGCTGCCCTGCACGCCAAGACGGATCAACGCCAGCCTTTTCTAACAACGCTTCGCCCCCCAGAGATTTAAGGCTTGTGCGCAGCATTTTGCGTGGCTGGGCAAAGGCCGTGGTGGCCATCTTTTGCAGCGTTTCAAAGGCCACGTCCACGGGGCGATCCTTGCGTGGCGTCAGATGAACAACCGAGGATTCTACTTTGGGCGGCGGTGAAAACGCCCCCGCTGGAACCTTCATCACGCACCGCCCCGTGGCGCAAAACTGCGTCAAGACGGACAGGCGGCAATAGGCCTCCGTGTCGGGCTTTGCCAGCAGACGATCCACCACCTCGGTCTGCAACATAAGCGTCAGGCTTTGAAACTGATCGAGAAGCGGAAGCCACGACAGCAGCAGCGGCGTGCCGACGTTATAGGGCAGGTTGGCGATAATGGCGCGTGGCGCGGCGCTAAGGGCGATCAGGTCGGCATCCAGCGCATCGCCCTCGATGAGGGTGAAGCGCTCGCCATAGGCCGCCGTAAGCGGCTCAAGCGCCTTAACGCAGCGAGGGTCTTTTTCAATGGCGGTCAGGTGGGCGGCGGGGCTGGCCAAGAGTGAGCGGGTGAGGCCGCCTGGGCCTGGGCCGATTTCAATAACGTGAACGCCCGCCATCGCGCCCGCCTCCTTGACGATCCTGCCCGTTAAATTGAGATCAAGCAGGAAGTGCTGTCCCAGCCCCTTGCGGGCGGCAAGGCCATAATGGGTGATCACCTTACGCAGCGGCATAAGGTCAGGGGTGGGGGTGGGCGGCGATGTCAAAGGCAGCGCCGCTATTTCAGGCGAACGTCGATAAAGGCGCTTTTACGCAAGTCACGCATCTGGCGCCGCGCCAAAAGCTCCATCTTCTCGCCGCCGATGGCTGAACGGATGGCTTCTCGGTTGACGTTTTCCTCTGGCATCGTGCGACCGCAAACAAAGACCATCAACGCGCCCCTGTCGGTGGCCATCGCTTCGCTGGCTTGTCCTTCTGAAAGAGGCGCTACTTTGTTCGCCAGCCAAGGGGGTGCATCCGCAAGCTTCACCTCGCCCAAATCCTGCCAGCGCCACAGGGGGAAGCTGGACGCCAGCGTGGATTTTAACGACGCGCAGTCCGTCACGGTTTGCCGAATGGTTTCGGCTTCGCGCAGGAGGGATTCTTTTTCTGTCGTGGGCGTGAAGGGGCGGAAGATTTGCTCCAGTTTGACCGCCATGGTCTTCATGTCGCCCATCGAGACAATCCGCATATCGCGAATGCCAAGGATATGATACCCGTCGGCGGTACGAAGTGGCCCTGCGACATCGCCCTTTTGAAGGGTTTGCAGGGTTTTATCCAGCTCTGGCGCCAGTTGGCCGCTTTGGATCCAGCCGATGTCGCCGCCCGTGGACGCGCCTAGGCCTTGAGAAAACTGCCGCGCGGCAGAGCCGAAAACAGCCCCGCCTTTGATTTGCTCAACCAGCTTTTCGGCTAGCGCTTGAACCTCTGGCTCATCCTCGGGCTTATCGACGCCCAAAAAGATTTCACTGACCAGATATTCCTGTTTTCCGGCATTGGCCCGCATGCGCCCGATCTCGGCGTTGATCTCATCTTCGCCGATATCGATACGGGGGCGCAGCTCACGCATGGCCACTCTGTTCCACGTCAAGGTGGCTTTGATCTGAGCCTTCATGGTAGAGGGGGGAATGTGATGTTGCCGCAAAAAGGCGGCCATGTTGCCGCCCGGAATTTGGTTGTCTGTCGCCAAACGGCTCATGGCGTCTTGAATCTCGGAATCGGGAATCGTGATCTCTAGCCGTTTGCCTTCTTGCATTTGAAGCTGTTCGTCAATCAAGGTGCGCAAGGTTTGGGCGAGGAGTTTCTTTTGAACCTCTGGCGAGTCGGGCAGGCCCGCCGACAGAATCGCAAGGGCAAGGCGCGCGCGCAGGTCGCCTGAGGAGATGATGGAATCATTCACAACCGCAATGATGCCTTCCGCCATAGGAGCTTTGGGGGCGGCTTGTTCGGGCGTTGCGCTAAGCAATCCCGCGCCGCCGGTTTGCCCACTCATCATGGGGGCTGGTGCGCCGACGCGCTGCGCCTGTGCCGTGCAGGGCAGCAGGAGGCCAAGGGCGAGGGCAAGAAGCAGCAGTTTTTTCATGCAAAAAGAAACCTTTCAAGCGTGGAATGTGCGACAATCTTACAGGATTTTTCGATGTTAGCCATCTTCCAGATAAAGTAAAGTTGCCTGACCGCTAATAAGCGCCATAAGCGGGACGGCCCATGCGGCCAAAAGGACGGGAAGGGTTTGATTCGATCCCAAGGCTGTTACCACGTTGTTAAGCGCAAAAATAAGGCTGCCCGTAAAGATTCCCGCCATCATGGCGTTAAGGATCCCACCACGGCGATTAAGCCTTAAGGAAAAGGCCGCCGCGAAAAAGACCATGGCGCAAAGCATAAGGGGCTGCGCCAAAAGGGTTTGAAGCTTAAGCTCATGACGGACGGGGGGAAGGCCAACGCTTCGCAGCGCACGGATAAAGCGGGGCAATTGCCATATAGAGATGGTGTTGGGCGGCGACATGCTTTCTTGAATTTTATCCAAGGTCAACGCCGTGGGAAGTGTGAAGGATTCCTCATAAACGGGCATCTGGCCGTCCCAGTTAAACCATGCTTTTGAAATAACCCATTGCCTGTTTTTTAAAACCGCTTGGGGTGCGTCAAGGCGGCCCAGATACGCGTTATTTTTGTCGTAAATAAAAACAATAAGGGGGCGCAGGGTCAACGGCTCGGTTGCGACTTGATCGGCGTGAAGAAGATAGCGCTTTTCAGCATCTTCTTGGCGCAGCCACAGACCCGCGCCTGTGAGTTCCAAGGAAGGGCCTTGCCGGAAGTAACGCGCCTCTAATTCCTGATAGCGTGTGGTCATCGAGGCCCCGACGGGGTTCATCAACGTGACTTGGAAAAGGCCGAAAAGCAGCGTGATGATAAAAGCGGGGGCCAGAAACTGCCACGCGGACACGCCGGCCGCTCGCGCCACGATCAGCTCTTGGCTGCGGGTTAGCCGCCAAAACGTAAACATGCTGGCGAAGAGAACGACAAAGGGAAGAATCTTCTCGATGGTGTCGGGCATTTTATAGGCCCCCATCCGAAGGACAAGCCCCAACGAGGCGTGATCCAAATCGGCCGAGCGGCGCAGCAGCTCCGCCACCTCAAAAAGATAGATGATGCCCGTCAGCCCCACAAAGAAGCAGATAAACCAAAGGAGGTATTGTGCCCCTAAATAGCGAAAAAGGGTCCAGCCTCTCATGCGGCCCCCTTGGGCTTCTTGATAAGGAACGAAGGCAGCGAGGCTTGCCGAAGAAGGGTAAAGCAAAGTAGGGCGGGGAGAAAGATAATCCCGTAAAGAAGCAACGCCATCCAAGGCAGTTTGTTGATCTGCGATACAAGGCCAATCATGGCCGCTTGCACGACGACGATGCCCGCGCCCGCCCAAAAAACGCGCTGCGTCATGCCGCGCCGATTAAAGTCACCCATAAGGACGACGGTTACCCCCATAAGGGCGAAGGTCAGCGCTAGAAACGGCCCTGCGATGCGTTGGTGAATTTCGGCCAAGACTTTGCTCAGGCTTGCGTTTGACGTGCCATGTGCGGCTTGGGCGTTCAAAAGTTGCCCTATGGACAATTCGCGCGGCGCGGGCTGGCGGTTGTCTTTTTCGTTTTTAAGCAAATGAAGATCCAGCACATAACGATCAAAGTCCAGTTGTTGCAACCGGCCTGAGGCAACGTCAACCTCTTGCCGCCGTCCGTCGAAAACAACCACTTGAGGACGCCCCCCCTCAACGGAAAAAAGACCCTTTTGGGCCATGATGGTCACGGGGCGGGCGGGGTTTCTGACGTCATGAACCAAAATATCTTCAAGGCCGCCTGCGCTAGAGCGGCGGCGGGCGTAAAAGGTCAGGCCTTCCGCCAGATCGTTAAACGCCCCCGGACGGATCATAAAGGCCGAGTATTCATCGCGCACTTGGTATTGCAGGGAAACAAGCGCCCTGTTGGCGGCGGGCGTGAGCCATAGGGTCAGCATCCCGCCGACCACGATGGTCGCGGCGGCCATGACCAGCGCCGGAAGGGCGAGGCGCATAGGGCTAATGCCAGCGGCTTGCATGACGACGATTTCGCTATCGACAGCGTTTTTGTGATAGATGAAAAGGACGGCGATCCCAAGGCTGATGGGCAAAATAAGGGGCAAGAACGTCGGGAGCATCAGCCCCATAAGCCGGAAAAAAACGGCCATCGAGCTTGAATTGTCGATGACAAAAGACAGTAGGCGAAAAGATTGCGTAAAAAGGACGACAAAACTCACCGCTATTCCCGAAAAGAGAAAAGCCGTTAGAATCTGACGAAACAAATAAAGATTGATCCGGTGGATCAAGCGAACGTCCTTTCGGGCAAGACAACAAGAGCGGCTGACTATACCGCCCTTTGATCCCGTTCGCACCCGTTATTGTTATGATTTTTTGGCGGAGGCCGCAGGTGTTGGCTCGTGGTCAGTGGCCTGCGCGTTGTTTTGGGGCGTGCCATCCTTTTCAAGCAGATTATGAAACTCTTGCTTGATCTTGGTCTGCCCTTGCTTGAACTGGTTAAGGATCTTGCCTTCCAAGACACGGCCTGTCGGCATGCTGACGCTCAGGGGATTGACCTGTTGGCGGTCTACCATAACCTCATAATGAAGGTGCGGCCCTGTCGAACGGCCTGATGTGCCGACAAACCCGATCACGTCGCCCTGCTGGACGCGTGCGCCCGTATAAACGCCTTTGGCGAAACGGCTGAGGTGGGCATAGGCCGTTTGTGTGCGCCCATTGTGGCGCAGACGGATATAGCGGCCATAGCTGCCGTTAAACTGCGCTGTTTCCACGATGCCTGAGCCTGACGCATAGACGGGCGTTCCCGTTGGCGCGCCGAAATCGACGCCTTTATGCATTTTCGAATAGCCCAAAAGCGGGTGCATGCGCATGCCAAACCCAGAGGTTAGCCTTGCGCCTTCGACGGGCGTGCGCAAAAGGGAGCGTTTGACACTGTTGCCGCGTTCATCGAAATAATCGACCGCACCGTCGCCAAAGGTCACGCGGTACAAGGGGCGGACTTTATCATTGATAATCAGGGCGGCATAGATAATCACGCCTTGACCGACAGGCGTTCCATCTTTGGCGGTAGGTTGATCGTAGAGAACTTCAAACTTGTCGCCTGCGTGCAGGTCGCGCTGAAAGTCGATTTCATGCGAATAGGCGCGAATTAAAGAAGCCATAATGGCGCGGGGAACCCCCTCGCGCTCGCCAGCGCCGTAAAGAGAGCCTTTGATTTCGCCTTGGGCGGCCACGCGCTGGCGCTCCAACGGCGTGTTTTTAAGTTGGGCAAGGAAAGAGCCATCAGGTTGACGGTTCATCGAAATTTCTTTGGTCGATTCAGGCGAGAACGTCAGACCCGTGAGCGTTCTGTTTTCGCCAAGGCGGGTAATGGACAAGGCGACTTCCTGTCCGGCCTTAAGCTTGCGGTGATCATAGACGTTGCCCAGCGCCGTGGCAGCGGCCAGAGCGTCATCGCTCGATAGGGCGGCGTCCATCAACATGCGGGCAAAGGTGCGGCCTTCGCCAAGCTCAACAATGCGTGTCGTATTTTCCGGTGTCTGCGCGACGACCGAGGCGGCAAGATCCTGAACTTCGCTAGCGGTTTCTGCGACAGCTTGAAGCGGGGCGGAATCGGCCATTTCTTCAACGACGGGAACCGCCGCGCGCATAAAGGCACCAGCCGTTCCGGCAAGACTTGGCCAATAGTGGTGACCTGTTGTCCCCACACTAAGAATTATTAGGCCAGTCAGTAAAAGAGAGGCAGTTCTGCGAACGTGTAAAGTATTCGCGTGAACAGAACCAAGACGAACATAAAACAAGGGTGCTTTTCCGCAGTTGTTAAAACAAAGATCGCGCAGCAAGGCCAGAAGGATGCTTCCTTGAAGCTTCTCCTGTCAACCAAGGATTTATAAAAGAGTATGGCCTTTTAATGAATTGATGAAAAAGGGGGAACGGGTACTTTCTTTTCTTATTGATTTCTATACCGATTCTATTGTTAAACAGGGGGAAATCCCCCCTTTTCGGTAAGCAATATAATTGCTTGTTTTAGATCAAGGATGAAACAATCTTACGATAAAAGAGCCAGTGGCTCTATGGTGGCGGGCAAGAAGGCCGCTGTTACCCACCAAGAGGGGTGCTCCTTGTAGAGGGCCGAGGCGGCTTGTTTGGCCGCGCCCCTGTCGGCAAACAGGCCAAAACAGGTCGCACCACTGCCTGACATCCGCGCCAAAAGGCAGTCAGGCTGCGCCTGAAGCGCGGCCAGAACGTCCTTGATTTCGGGGCAAAGGGAACAGGCGGCTTCGGTCAGGCCATTGGTGCGCGCTGCCAAAAGAGAGGCCAGCTCCGTTGGCGTTTGGGGTGTTATCGGCAGCGGATTTGCGGGCGTGAAGGCCCCTGTTCGCGCCTTAAAGACGGAAGGCGTGGACAGCGCTTGGTTCGGATTGACCAGCACGATATGGGTGAGCGGCAGGTCTTGCGCGGGCGTCGTGATGTCCCCGATACCTTGAAAATAGCAGCTTTGCGCGGCGATACAGCAGGGCACGTCTTGGCCAAGGCTGGCCGCGATGTCGTGGAGGAGGGGCGCATCAGGCGGCATGCGCCAGTGCGCGGCCAAAAGGCGCAGGGTTGCGGCGGCATCGGTGGAGCCTCCGCCGATCCCTGAGGCGATGGGGAGATTTTTGGTCAGAGTCAGGCGAAGGTTCAGCGGCTTGTCCAATGTCTTGGCAAGGATCCTTGCGGCGCGGACGGCCAGATTGTTTTCGTGATCGCCTTGCGCGAGGGCGGCGGCCATGGGGCCGTTCATCTCAAAGGAAAAAGAGGCGGCGGGCTCAAGGCGCAGGAAATCCCCGATATTAGTGAAGGCCACCAGCGAATCGAGGAAGTGATAGCCATCCTCCCTCCGTCCCGTAACATGCAGGTAAAGGTTGATTTTGGCAGGGGCAAGGGTTTCAAGCATCGGTTCATCGCGCGGGGTTAAAGAAAAGCTGTGCGATGTTATAGCCTATACTTATATAAAATGAGCATGAAAAAGAAACCAAACGGGATGCCCGCTTTCGCGGGCATGACGGGAGTAGTGTTTATTTTCAACCCTCTATTGTCATCCCCGCGACCTGTCGCGCCGAAGCTGCGAAGCAGCGTAGGGGGAAAGCGGGGATCCCGTTTTTTTGAATCATTTTATTTGACACAGGCTATTAATTTCCGAACGTGCCCGCCCGTTTTGAGAAAGCGGTTTTCTTTAAAGACTCGGTTTGTCGTGATGCTGGTTATGCGGCGCGTGCTTTTGCTCGGGCGCATGTCCCATAGTTTTGATATGTTGGATCAAATTGTGGAGAAGGCCAAAGTCCTTGCCTTTGGCGATCTCAACCTCGGCATGGGCCGAGGCGCGGGTCAGGGAACGCGCAAAATCAGCCAGCGCACGCGTCAGGCCGCTGCCCCGCAGATGACGCCAATTGCGAAGAATCTCGGATATTTGCGAAACCGATGCGCCGAACTTTGCCATCGTTTCATAAAAAGCTGGCTCGACCGCGACTTCTGAGCGGCCAAGGGCCCCCGACTCGGCTTTGCCTTTGCCGCTCTTGCCTTCTTTTTCTTCCGTCTCGTCGGAAGGCGGGATTTCTTGTTCTGTCATGGCTATGCGCCCCTAATCGTCAAGAGTGCGTCCGTCTTTCAGTCGCAGGAAGCTGGTGTCAAACCCTTCGACGGGTTTCCTGTTTTCCATGCGAATGATCAGGATCTTATGGATTTTTATAAGATAGGCGTTCATCTCGTCCGTGGCTTCCCAATCAATGGGATAGGTGCTGCCTGTGTCGAAAATGATCTCTAGGCGGCGCGTATCGATATGATAGCCTATCCATAGGGGCGTGGCTTCAAAAGGTTCATCATGAACCAGACAAAGCTTCCCGCGCGCATTGACAATAAGACCGATATTCACGAAGAGATTTCCTGAAAGTTGCCGCTACCGAGCCTCCCCTTCTACGCCGAAAGGGTTAAAAGAGGCTGAAGAGGGGGGGGCAAGGTGCATTTGTTATTGCGCCATGGGCTGCCGCAACATCAGGGCTTCGCATGGATGGAAGTGGCAACGTCGGGATTGGGACATCAACGCCAGCGGCTAAACTGGATGTTGCGGGCGCGGTGAATGCTTCTGGCAGCGTGAAAGTTGGAGCTGATGCGGCGGCTTGTTCGGCGGCGAAAGAAGGAACGCAGCGCTATAACAGCACGTCCAAGGCTATGGAGTTTTGTAATGGAACGGCGTGGAAGGCGTTTACGGGACCGCAGTTTGGCGGTATATATCAAACGTATATTTGCGATGCAGCGGGCGTCTTTCAGGCCTCTCCCAATACGGGGGATTGTCGACAGCCAAACATCGTTACCAGTGCGTGTACTTGCCCTACAGACTTTACGGCTCAACACATAAATGATTTTAATGCCGCCGTGGGAGCAGCAAATACATGCCCCCAAATTTATTATGAAAACAGGGGCATGATCCAATGGGTGTGTGTAAAGCCATAGGGCTTGCTAAGCCCTTTATTGCTGTTAGGGTTCTTTCCTAATGCGCTAGTGCCCAGTTTTTGGCGTGGCCGGCCTCGGCCACCAAGGGCACGCGCAGGGTGAGGGTAGGCAACGGCGCGTCCTGCATCACGCGTTTGATCAGGGCGGCGCTGGCTTTAATTTCTGTCTCTGGCACTTCGAACACTAACTCATCATGCACCTGCAATAGGAGTTTAGCGCTCAGGCCTGCCCCCTCTAGTGCGGCGGGCATACGGATCATGGCGCGTTTCATGATGTCGGCGGCTGTGCCTTGCAACGGGGCGTTGATGGCCTGCCGCTCTGCGCCCGCGCGGCGCGCGCCGTTTTTGTCGTGGATCGCCTGAATATGAACGCGCCGCCCGAACATCGTTTCGACATAGCCATGGGTGTGGGCGAACTCTTTGGTGGAGTCCATCCACTCGCGCAGCTCATGGAAGCGATCCAGATAGGCGCGGATAAAGGACGCGGCTTCCGATGGCGAGCAGCCCAGTTGCTTGGCAAGGCCAAAGCCGCTGATGCCATAGATAATGCCAAAGTTGATGGCCTTGGCGCGGCGGCGGATTTCGGGCGTCATGGCGGCCATCGGCACGCCGAACACTTGGCTGGCCGTCAGCGCGTGAATATCCTGCCCGTCATGAAAAGCTTGGATCAGCGCCTCGATCCCCGCCGCTTCGGCGGCAAGGCGCAATTCGATTTGCGAGTAATCGACAGAGAGAAGCTCACATCCCTCAGCCGCGATAAAGGCGCTGCGGATGGCGCGGCCTTCTTCGGTGCGGATGGGGATATTCTGTAAGTTGGGATCGGTGGAGGACAGCCGCCCTGTTGCCGCGCCGACCAGCGAGAACGAGGTATGCACGCGCCCCGTTTTGGGGCTGATTTGCTCAGGCAGCGCGTCGGTATAGGTGCTTTTCAGCTTGGACAGGCCGCGCCAGTCCAAGACTTTAAGGGCAATCTCGCTTCCCGCTTCGGCCAAAGGCTCTAGGACGTCGTGGCTGGTGGAATACGCGCCCGTCTTCCCCTTCGCGCCGCCTTGCAGGCCCATCTCACCAAACAGCACCTCGCCCAGTTGCTTGGGCGATCCGACGTTAAAGGGATGCCCCGCAAGGGCGTGAATTTCTTCTTCCAAGGATTGCAGACGCGTGGCCAGATGGCCACTTTGGGTTTTCAAAACCGTGCGGTCGATCAAAATGCCCGCCTTTTCCATCGCCGCGACGACGGGGATCAAGGGACGCTCTAGCCGCTCATAGACATTGGTCAGATGCTCGGCTACCAAGCGGGGCTTTAGCGTCAACCACAGGCGCAAGGCATAGTCGGCATCTTCAGCGGCATAGGGGGTTGCTTTGTCCAGCGGCACGCGATCAAAGGTGATGCGGGCGCGGCCTGTGCCCGTCACCTCATCAAAGGAAATCATCTTGTGTTGGAAATGGCGAAGAGCCAGCTCATCAAGGCTGTGGCCGTGCAGCCCCGCGCCAAGGACATAGGACATCAGCATCGTGTCGTCGTACGGCGCGATGGTCAGGCCGTGTTGCCCCAGCACTTGCGCATCAAACTTTAGATTGTGCGCGATTTTAAGGACGGATGGATCGGCCAGCAGCTCACTCAACGCGTCCGCCAGCGCCGCCGTTTTGATTTGTTTGGGGGCTTTAATCGGCTCAAAGGCAAAGCCGCCTTCCTGCGTTGCCGCATCGGGATCGACGTGCGCGAGGGGGATATAGCACGCCTCGCCTTCCGCCACGGCCAGCGACACGCCGACCAACTTGGTGGTGGAGGGCAACAGGGAATCCGTCTCGGTGTCCAGCGCGATAAAGCCTTGCTCTTTCGCCTTGGCAATCCACGGGCGCAGCGCGGCCACGTCTTGGATCAGGGTATAGGTGGGGGGCTTTTCGTCATCGCGAGGGGGCGTTAGCCCCCGTGGCGATCCATCTCCTGTTGTATTGAAAAGAGGTGATGGTTGTTGGTTCAGGTGATGGATTGCTTCGCTTCCCATGCCGCCGCTTTGCTGTGGCGTGGTCGCTCGCAATGACGGTGAAGCCTTCACCCTTGCCAAGAGCGAGCGGAAACCTTGTTCTTCCAAAAAGGCGATAAGGTCGGCGTGATGGTCGGCTTCGATCCGAATATCCTCTAGCGGCATGGGCGGCGGGACGTGATCGTCCAGCGTCACCAGCCTTTTGGATACACGGGCAAGGTCGGCCTGTTGGACAAGAGCCTCGCGCCGCTTGGGCTGCTTAATCTCGTTCGCCCGTGCCAGCAGCGTCTCCAGATCGCCATATTCTTGAATCAAAAGCGCGGCGGTCTTGATGCCGATGCCCGCCACGCCCGGCACGTTGTCCGAGCTATCGCCCGCCAAGGCCTGCACGTCCACGACTCTATTGGGGGCGACGCCGAACTTGGCTGCAACCTCTGTTTCCGTAATCGCGATGGCCTTCATGGGGTCGTAAAGCTCCACCAGCGGGCGGATCAGCTGCATCAAATCCTTGTCCGCCGACACGATCCGCACCTTTTGCCCGCTTTCGGCGGCAAGGCGGGCATAGGTTGCGATGAGATCATCGGCCTCATAGGTCAGGACTTCCAGTGCGGGCACGCCAAAGGCGCGGGTCGCTTGCCGGATCAGCGGGAATTGGGGGATCAACTCGTCCGGCGTGGGCGGGCGGTGAGCCTTATAGTCGGGGTAGATATCGTTGCGAAAGGTCTTGCGTGCGGCATCGAAAATGACGGCGACGCGGTGCGCGTTCAGGTCAAGAAGGAGCTTTTGCAGCATATTGCAAAAGCCATAGACCGCATTGACGGGCGTACCGTCCGCCCGCGTCATGGGCGGCAGGGCATGGAACGCGCGAAAGATATAGCCAGAGCCATCAACCAAATAGAGCGTATCGTCGTTTTTATCCGTCATGTCTTTCCTTCGCCGCGAGCTTCTTGTAGAGTATAGGGGAACGCTATCTTTTTTGCGAGTACGCTTGTTGATGACAAAAATGACCGAAAACGAACCCTCTAACGCTCTTGAGATCAAGGGGCTTGCCAAAAGATACAAGGGCAAGCGGGGGATCGACACGCGAGCGGCGCTGGACGGCATCGACCTTGTCGTGCCGCGAGGCAGTTTGTTCGGCCTTTTGGGGCCGAACGGCGCGGGCAAATCCACGCTCATCAACATTCTGGCGGGTCTGACCCTTAAAACAAGTGGGCAGGTCACCGTGTGGGGGGCCAGCCTCGATTGCGACGAGCGGTGCGTCAAAAGCGCCATCGGCGTCGTGCCGCAGGAAAACAATATCGATACTTTTTTTACGCCGCGAGAGCTGCTGGAGTTTCAGGCGGGCCTTTACGGCGTGCCTCCCAAAGAGCGGATCACGAACTATTTGCTAGAGATGCTCTCATTGATGGATATGGCCGATGCGCCTTCGCGACGCCTGTCGGGCGGGATGCGGCGGCGGCTTATGGTGGCTAAGGCGATGGCGCACCGCCCGCCTATCCTTGTGCTGGACGAGCCGACGGCGGGCGTGGACGTGGAGCAGCGCCGCGCGTTATGGGCGCAGATCAAGCAATTGCAAAAGGGGGGGACGACGATCCTTCTCACCACGCACTATCTTGAAGAAGCGCAAGAGTTGTGCGAGAGCCTTGCCATTTTGCACGAGGGCCGCATCGTCGCCAACGACACGAAAGACAATCTCCTTAGCCAGTTGGATAACAAGAGCCTGACCATCACGGTGGATCGCGATTTGCATGACGTGCCGCCGAACCTGCGCCCGCATGGTTGGGTGCTGGAAAGCCCACGCCGCCTGAAACTGCCAGCGGCCAAGGCGTCCTTGTCCTTGGGGCAAATGATGCTGAGCGTGCAGGTCAACGGCCTTAACATCGTCGATATCGTGACGTATGAGACGAACCTTGAAGACGTTTTCCTGAAATTTACCAAAGGCCTCACCCCTGATGCGCCTTCAGGAAAACAGGCTTTCCCCACGCTCTTTTGAGGAGAAAGCGCCTTTATGACCCTTCCTCTTTTGTTTGTGTCGGCGGTGGCGCTGATGGATCCGCAGCGGCGCGTGCTGCTCGCGCAGCGTCCGGCGGGCAAGGACATGGCGGGCCTGTGGGAGTTTCCGGGTGGCAAGATTGGGCCGAAGGAAACGTCCGAAGGCGCTTTGGTGCGCGAATTGCGTGAGGAGCTAGCACTTATCGTGCAGGAAACGGATTTAATCCCGCTGACTTTTGCCAGCCACGCTTATGAGGCATTTCAGCTGTTCATGCCGCTTTTTCTGTGCCGCGTGTGGCAGGGCGAGCCGACCGCGATGGAGGGGCAGACGTTGATGTGGGCAGGCGCGGA
This sequence comes from Bdellovibrionales bacterium, assembly GCA_041662785.1. Taxonomy (NCBI): domain Bacteria; kingdom Pseudomonadati; phylum Bdellovibrionota; class Bdellovibrionia; order Bdellovibrionales; species Bdellovibrionales bacterium. Next base: position 506,716 of record JBAZRW010000001.1, read on the forward strand.
CGAGATCGATCAGTACGCCATGCCGCCCGCCGACATCGGCCTGAAAGAGGCCGTTAAAAAGGCATTGGTATAGGCGGGGGCTAAAGCACCCACAACGCGATAAGCGCGACGATGCCCGCCGCGATGCGATACCACGCGAACGGTGCGAAGCCGTGGCGGCCCACAAACCCGACAAAGGTTTTGACGACGACAAGCGCCGAAAGAAACGCGACCACAAACCCGACGCCAATCACCGCGCCATCATCCAGCGTAAGAGAATCACGGTTTTTGTAAAGGTCATAGACCGTGGCCGCGACCATCGTGGGGATGGCAAGGAAAAAGGAAAACTCGGCGGCGGTTTTCCTCTCGACCTTCAGCAAAAGCGATCCCATGATTGTCGCGCCTGAACGCGATACGCCCGGAATCATGGCAAGGCATTGGGCAAAGCCGATCCACAGCGCGGTTTTCAGCGGCATGGCTTCGATCTGATTGATGGATGGCGCGGGGGCTTTCTTCTCAATCACCAGAATGGCGATGCCTCCGACGATAAAGGAAATGGCGATGATAGTGGGGTTAAACAAAACCGCCTTGATAAAATCGTGCGCGAAAAAGCCGATGACCATCGCGGGCAGGAAGGCCAGCAAGACGGCGGCGATAAAGCGCTGCGCCTTTGCGTTCTTGGGCGCGGTTACGGCGACCTGCCACAGGCGCTGGAAGTAAACGACGACAACGGCCAGAATCGCGCCGGACTGAATCACGATCTCAAAGACGTTGCCCGCAGGACCCTGAAAGCCCAAAATCTTGTCCATCAGCAGCAAATGACCCGTTGAGGAGATGGGCAGAAACTCGGTGATGCCTTCGACAAGGCCCATGATAACGGTATTGATCCAGTTCTCGATCATTGATTGAGTGCCCTCTCGTTGTGCTGATACCAAATGGCTCATGAAACGACTCGTTGAGAAAGAAAACAAACGGGATTCCCGCTTTGCCCTTTCGCCCGCCGCAAGTGCGGCGGGACGAGGGCGCGGGAATGACAGGTTTTGTGTTTAATTTAATCCCTCTACCGTCATCCCCGCGAAAGCGGGGATCCCGTTTTTTTGAATCATTTTATCTGAAAGCGGCCATATCTTTGCTCATTAACCTAGTTGCCCCAGAAAAACCACATAAAATCGTCATGCCATTTGACGTATGGAGCTAATCGTGTAAATTGTCCCCGCAGACGGGGCTAAGTTCGCCTCGCGCCAAAAAATCAAGAGGATAGACCTATGGAGAGCAAAGGAATCAACGCGCCACTAACGGGGCGGATGATGGAAGGCAAGCGCGGCCTTATTATGGGCGTGGCCAATGATCGCTCCATTGCTTGGGGAATCGCGCAGGTTTGCGCGGCCCATGGCGCGGAAATTGCCTTCACCTATCAGGGCGAGGCGTTGCAAAAGCGCGTTGTGCCATTGGCCAATTCGCTGAACTCGCCAATCATTGAGCCTTGCGACGTGACGGATGAGGCCAGCCTTGACCGTCTGTTCGCGGTGATCAAGGAAAAATGGGGTCATCTGGATTTTGTCGTTCACGGCATCGCCTATTCCGACAAGACCGAGCTGGACGGGCATTACGTTAACACAACGCGCTCCAACTTTTTAAAGACGATGGATATCTCGTGCTATTCCTTCACCGCCGTGGCGCAGCGCGCTGTGCCGCTGATGAACGAGGGCGGCAGTTTGCTGACGCTCAGCTATATCGGGGCCGAGCGCGTCATGCCGCATTACAACGTGATGGGCGTGGCCAAGGCCGCGCTGGAAGCCAGCGTGCGCTATCTGTCCGTTGATCTGGGCGCACAAAACATTCGCGTGAACGCAATCTCGGCGGGGCCGATCAAGACTCTGGCCGCCAGCGGTATCGGCGATTTCCGCTATATCATGCGCTGGAACGAGATCAACGCGCCGATGCGCCGTAACGTCACGACGATTGAAGTGGGGCATTCGGCCCTTTATTTGCTCAGTGATTTGGGCGCGGGCGTGACGGGTGAAGTGATGCACGTCGATAGCGGGTATCACAATATCGGCATGATGGCGGTTGAGCAGGCCGAGCCTGTGACCGAGCTTCTCAGCGGCTTTTTGGCGAAATGATCGGATGACCGGTGGCCTAATCTAGCCTATGCGCTGGGGGCAGGGTTGCCCTTTATGTGCCTCGAAATATTGTGAGGGAGGCTAGGAGCAGAAGCTGGTGGCCCCAATAATTTTGCACGGTATTTCCCCTCAACATCTTCCCAATCCCAACAAACATTGTAGCGATCTTTTAAAAATTGAAGCGCGGCAATTCTTGTTGATTCATCTATTTTTCGATTGTTGAGCGCCGATTCAATGCGCATAGCGTGCGTATACTGAATGCCATTGGGGGCTGTAACCACACCGTTCAATCGAGCAGGCCCATCTCGCGGCGTATCGGCGATCAGACCGTTAATAGAGTCTTCCAGATCACTATAGGGCGTATGCCTATGGTATCTCTCTGCCCCAAAGATTGCCCCCAGTTCATGGGCCGTTTTATCGATGGTTTTGTCTTCTGCCGAATCAATGGATACCCCCTGCCAATTATGGCCTGACGTACGCATAAAGGGATAACCTTTGGCTTCCATCGTGTGGATTGTGGCTAAATCTTTAATTTGATAACGCAAAATGCCATTCAGAACAGCGATTGCTTCGCTACCATATCCGGCCTGACGTAGAACGGTGTTAAGTTTAAACCCTGTTTCCTGCCGCGCTAAATTTGCTATTTCATGAACGGTTTTTTCCTCTATGCCGTTATAGGACAACAGTCCCATAAACGCCGCGCTTTTTTCCATAACAGAAAGAAAGTCGTTCGTCGTATAATTTGTGCGTTTGTAGGTTGTTCTGTTCCCCTCAATCTTGAAAAGCTCGTTATCATTCAATTTTGGCCATGTGTGACTTGTTCGTGTGTCATGGCTTTGTGGCGCAACAACCGCAGCGTGAGGTAGCTCTAACTTTGCGTCATAGCCGAGACAAAACCAAGTATCGAGAGGATTAAAAGCGCCGAGATGAATCCCCTCCATTGTTCTGTCCGCCAGTCCAGCTTTTGACATTTTTTCCTGAATAGGACGGTGGGTTTCCTCAAAACCGGCAATAATCACATAGGGCGCATCCGCCCAGTCGCCGCCGTTGTTCGCCTGAACGTGGTGGTTCAAAGCAAAATGAACCGAATTACGAAAACCTTTTTCTTTTGGGCGCTCCCCATTAATGCCCGTATCAAAAAAAACGCTGCCGTTTTTATCCATCACAGGAAAAATGTTTGTGGCGCGCACCAGCGCGACCGCAGCCAGATTCAGCTTAAGGGGATCCCCCATAAACATCGGCGGCGGTTGTGGGGAAAGTTGTTTGAGAAGGTGATAGTTTTTACGCATAATTGTTCTCTAAAAATAACTTTCTTAAAGGCAGAATACTACAGCAGTGCTTAATTTGACGTGAATCTTTTGAATCTTAATTTTTCTTAATTCTGGGCGTTTCGCTGCCGTTATGCCGCCCCCTAGTTGTATAAAAAAGGGCTTCTGTTTGTGGCAAATAGGCTATAAGTCTTGTTGCGTTAATTTTTTCAACTTAAATCAGGCTCACATGTCTAATTCTTTCGGCTCCCTGTTTCGCTTCACGACATGGGGGGAAAGCCACGGCTCTGCGATTGGTGTTGTGATTGATGGCTGCCCCGCTCGCTTGCCCCTGACCGAGGCGGATATCCAACCCTTTTTGGACAAGCGCAAACCCGGCCAGTCGCCCTTGACGACGCAACGGCAGGAAGCCGATACGGTCAAGATCCTGTCGGGCACGTTTGAAGGGCAGACGACGGGCACTCCCATCAGCCTCATGATCGAAAACACGGATCAACGCTCTAAAGATTACAGCGAGATTAAAGATAAATTCCGTCCGGGCCATGCGGATTACACCTATCAGACCAAATACGGCATTCGCGATTATCGCGGCGGCGGACGCTCTAGCGCGCGCGAGACGGCTTGCCGCGTCGCGGCGGGCGCGGTGGCGCGTAAGGTTTTGGGCGAAGGCATTACGGTGCGCGGTGCGATGGTGCAAATCGGCGAACATATTGTGGATCGCAGCGAATGGAACTGGGGCGAGGTTGATCGCAATCCCGTCTTCAGTCCCAATGCTAAGGCGGCGGTATTTTGGCAAAATTATCTTGAAGAAATCCGTAAGGGTGGCCAGTCCGTTGGCGCGGTGGTTGAGGTTCATGCCAGCGGCGTTCCCGCTGGGTGGGGCGATCCTCTCTATGACAAGCTGGATAGCGACATTGCGCGCGCGCTGATGTCCATCAACGCCGTGAAGGGCGTGGAGATTGGTAGTGGCTTTGCGGCGGCGGCGCTTACGGGCGCGGTAAATGCCGATGAAATGCGAAAGGGCAAGGATGGTAAGCCCGTTTTCCTTTCCAATCATGCGGGCGGCATTCTGGGCGGTATCTCGACGGGGCAGGACATTGTGGCGCGTTTTGCGCTGAAGCCGACCAGCTCAATCCTCACGCCGCACCAGACCATCGATGTGCAGGGCGAGAATACGGAAATTGTGACCAAGGGCCGCCATGACCCTTGCGTGGGGATTCGCGCCGTGCCCGTAGGCGAGGCGATGGTGGCCTGCGTTCTGGCCGACGCCATGCTGCGGCAAAAGGCGTATCAATAGGCGGTTAAGCGGGATAGAAAACGGTGTTTTTTCCGACATATTTGGCAACGCTCTGATTTATAAGGGAAATAAAACTGGCGTTATCCGCTTTTTTCCCTTGACGTAGCGGGAAGATTCTGCTATTGACATTGCTGTGCGGAGCTGTGTCCGAAGTTAGAGTTCAGGGGCCAGAGCACAGAGTTCAGGGAAGGAAAGGCTTCGTGGCGGCGCGAGGCCTTTTTTGTTGGCTTTTGGGTGAGGGGTGGCGCTGGCTGCTTTTTCCGATTATCCTGATTCTCAGTTTTTTGGCCGTTTATTGGGGATTAGGACGCGGTATGAACGAACAGGGCGAAAGCGAAGACAGGGAGACGATCAAGTGCCATGGCGCTGAGGCCTTTGAGGGCATGCGCAAGGCGGGGCGCTTGGCGGCGGAGGTCTTGGACTACATCACGCCTTTTGTGCGGCCGGACGTGACAACGGACGCTTTGAATGATTTGTGCGATGCGTTCACGCGCGATCACGGCGCGGTGTCCGCGCCTTTGGGCTATCGGGGCTATCCCAAGGCGACGTGCATTTCGCTGAATGAGGTGGTGTGTCATGGCATCCCCAGCGACCGGAAGCTGAAAAACGGCGACATTGCCAACATTGACGTGACGGTGATTCTTGACGGCTGGTATGGCGATACCAGCCGCATGTTTTATGTTGGCGATAAAGTTTCGCTTAAGGCGCGGCGTCTTGTCGAGGTGACGTATGAGGCCATGATGCGCGGCATTGGCGTGGTGCGCGACGGCGCGACAATCGGCGATATCGGCCATGCGATTCAGTCTTATGCCGAGCCTTTTGGTTTTTCTATCGTGCGTGATTTTTGTGGGCATGGGTTGGGCCGCGTGTTTCACACCGCGCCGTCCGTTTTGCATTATGGGCGTGCGGGGCAGGGGACGGTGCTTCGTGTGGGCATGTTCCTGACGATTGAGCCGATGATCAACGCGGGCAAATTCGCGGTCAAGGTTATGCCCGATGGCTGGACGGCGGTGACCAAGGATCGCTCGCTCACCGCGCAGTTCGAACATTCCTTGGCGGTGACGGAAACGGGCTATGAGATTTTTACCGGCTCACCCAAGGGCTGGCACTGCCCGCCGTATGAGGGAGCGGAGACGTTGTGATGAGAAAAGGGGCGCCAGAAAAAAACACCGTCACTCCCGCGAAAGCGGGAGTCCCGTTTGGTTTCTTGCGATTTCAAACAAGGAAACGGGATCCCCGCTTTGCCCTTTCGCCCGCCGCAAGGGCGGCGGGACGAGGGCGCGGGGATGACGTAAGAGAAAGCGCCCTTTCTCTTGGTGCATTATGACTGAAGCCTTTCCAGAGAAACGGGTGCGTGAAAAGCCTCACTATGAAGGGCATCGGGATCGTTTGCGTGCGCGGCTGATCGAGTCGGGCGCGGATTCGCTGAAGGATTACGAATTGCTGGAGGTGCTGTTGTTTGCGGCGATTCCGCGTCGTGACGTGAAGCCTTTGGCGAAAAAACTTTTGGATGAGTTCGATGGCTTGTGGAGTCTTTTGAACGCCCCTGTTGAAAGGCTTCGCGCGTTTGGTCTTAGCGATAACGCGATTTGTTTGCTCAAGACGACGGCGGCCTCCTCGCGGCGCGGGCTGAAGTCGACCATCATCGCGCGTCCTGTGTTGGACAGCTGGCAACGTGTCGTGGATTACTGCCGCGCGGCGATGGCGCATGAGGCGAAGGAGCATTTTCGCTTGCTGTTTCTGGATCGCCGCAATCGCCTGATTGCCGAGGAAGTGCAGCAGCGTGGCACAATCGATCACACGCCTGTCTACCCGCGTGAGATCGTGCAGCGCGCGTTGGAAGTCGGCGCGGGGGCCTTGGTTTTGGCGCACAATCATCCCAGTGGTGACGTGACACCCAGCAAGGCCGATATCGATATGACTCGTGCGATTCAGGCGGCCTGCAAGCCTCTTGATATCGTGATTCACGACCACCTCATCGTGGGCCGCGATGAAGTGGCGAGTTTTAAGGCGCTAGGGCTGTTGTAACGGCTCTTTCCCCCCCCCTTTTTTTGGGGGGGGGGTGAAAGCATATTTTTTGTGCATAGCCGCCAAAAAAGGGTTGTCAGGGTTGTCGGAAAGGCCTAAAAAACCATGCGTTTGAGCCATTTTCTAAGGGCTTTAGGGAAAAATTAATTATCCACAACAAAAAGTTATTTTTCTCTAGACAAGCGGAAAGAAAGGCAGTAGGTTGCTTTTCATCGGACGCCGATAACAACGACTTCCGGTGGCTAACTTATTGACACTTCGACAAGCCATGGCCCAAGACAAGCAAATGCAAAGCTTGGGGTGTGTGAGTGTCGCTTTTTCTGTGGGTTGGTTCGGATCTCGAAAGGATCCATGTTCTTGGACATCGTGAATAGGTAATGAGAAGGGATGCGCAGACGGCGGTTCTGTGGCGGGAAATGTTTTGACCTTCGGGTCTGGCGTTTCTGGCTGGGGAATATCCAAACGCCATATTCTAATGCCTCAAGTGTTAGAATGTGGTTTTCGGTTTTGTCGTATGTGACATCCTAGATTGACAAGTTTAAGTAGAATTTCTTTTTGCTCGCAAGAGCAGGAAGAAACAAACCAAAAACCCTGAGATTTAGTTTGAACAATGTCCGTTGAAAAACGGAAAATACGATAAAGCTATGTGAGATTTTGTAACGCAAGTTACATGCTCAAGTTCAACTTGAGAGTTTGATCATGGCTCAGAACGAACGCTGGCGGCAGGCTTAACACATGCAAGTCGAACGGATGTAGCAATACATTAGTGGCGCACGGGAGAGTAACACGTGGGAACCTACCTTTTGGTTCGGAATAACGTCGGGAAACTGACGCTAATACCGAATAAGCCCTACGGGGGAAAGATTTATCGCCAAAAGATGGGCCCGCGCTAGATTAGCTTGTTGGTGAGGTAATGGCTCACCAAGGCTACGATCTATAGCTGGTCTGAGAGGATGACCAGCCTCACTGGGACTGAGACACGGCCCAGACTCCTACGGGAGGCAGCAGTGGGGAATATTGGACAATGGGGGAAACCCTGATCCAGCCATGCCGCGTGAATGATGAAGGCCTTCGGGTTGTAAAGTTCTTTTGGTAGGGACGATGATGACGGTACCTACAGAATAAGCTCCGGCTAACTTCGTGCCAGCAGCCGCGGTAATACGAAGGGAGCTAGCGTTGTTCGGAATTACTGGGCGTAAAGGGTGCGTAGGCGGTTTGATAAGTCAGATGTGAAAGCCCTGGGCTCAACCCAGGAACTGCGTTTGAGACTGTCAGAATAGAATTCGGAAGAGGTGAGTGGAATTCCCAGTGTAGAGGTGAAATTCGTAGATATTGGGAAGAACACCGGTGGCGAAGGCGGCTCACTGGTCCGACATTGACGCTGAGGCACGAAAGCGTGGGTAGCAAACAGGATTAGATACCCTGGTAGTCCACGCCGTAAACGATGTATGCTAGACGTTTGGGGGCTTTGCCCTTGGGTGTCGCAGTTAACACAATAAGCATACCGCCTGGGGAGTACGGCCGCAAGGTTGAAACTCAAATGAATTGACGGGGGCCCGCACAAGCGGTGGAGTATGTGGTTTAATTCGACGCAACGCGAAGAACCTTACCAGCTCTTGACATGTCCATTATGGGTCTGAGAGATCAGATCCTTCGGTTCGGCCGGGTGGAACACAGGTGCTGCATGGCTGTCGTCAGCTCGTGTCGTGAGATGTTGGGTTAAGTCCCGCAACGAGCGCAACCCTCACCTTTAGTTGCTACCAGGTTATGCTGGGCACTCTAAAGGAACCGCCGGTGATAAGCCGGAGGAAGGCGGGGATGACGTCAAGTCCTCATGGCCCTTACGGGCTGGGCTACACACGTACTACAATGGTGGTGACAGTGGGATGCGAAAGCGCGAGCTGGAGCGAATCCCCAAAAGCCATCTCAGTTCAGATTGCACTCTGCAACTCGAGTGCATGAAGTTGGAATCGCTAGTAATCGTGGATCAGAATGCCACGGTGAATACGTTCCCGGGCCTTGTACACACCGCCCGTCAAGCAATGGGAGTTGGTTTTGTCTTAAGTCGGTGAGCTAACCGCAAGGGGGTAGCCGACCACGATGGGGTCGATGACTGGTGCTAAGTCGTAACAAGGTAGCCGTAGGGGAACCTGCGGCTGGATCACCTCCTTTCTAAGGATTTTGATGTTTGATTTTGTCTTCGGACACCTTCACATCAAAACTTAGTACTTGATATTCTTGCTGACCCAAATCACGCGGGTCATCCGGTTCCGCCGTCTACGTATCCCTTCTCACGGAAGCCAGTTTGCAAAAGTTCGCTTTTGCATTCGAGGGGCTTGTAGCTCAGCTGGTTAGAGCGCGCGCTTGATAAGCGTGAGGTCGTAAGTTCAAATCTTACCAGGCCCACCACTCAATTTCGCTGCGATTTAACGGGGCTGTAGCTCAGCTGGGAGAGCATCTGCTTTGCAAGCAGAGGGTCGTCGGTTCGATCCCGATCAGCTCCACCAGTTAAACGGCGTGTTTCTGATTTTGTTTTGTGCGCTTCGCGCACGGGCCCGATCAGCTCCACCAGTTAAAAGCAAGCGTGCCTTTTTGGTTTTCCGAGAGAAGAAAAAAGTTTCCGCCCCGCTCTTCGGGGTGCGGCGGATGTTCTTGGCCATTGTGAATAGGATTTGAACTGATTGTACCTGTCATTGTGATGATGATAAGGGCAATCGCAATGAAAGCGTTTTGTTTTACGTGCAAACCTTGCATGTCGAGTGCAAGAGGAGCGGGAAAACGTAAAACAAGACAGTCAGAAGTTAGCCTGCAGGCAGGCCCACCCAGATTTACCTAAAGGTCTGGACAGCCTCCCGAAAGGGGCTGGGGTCAATATGTCAGCCCTGCAAGCGCAAGATGAAGCTTTGTATTGGTACAAGCTTATGAGAACATCTGGCTTCTGATAAGGATCAAGCATGACAAGAGCATTTGGTGGATGCCTTGGCACAGAGAGGCGATGAAGGACGTAACACGCTGCGATAAGTTCCGGGGAGCTGCGAGTAGGCTTTGATCCGGAAATGTCCGAATGGGGAAACCCACACCGTAAGGTGTATTACAAACTGAATACATAGGTTTGTGAAGCAAACCCAGGGAACTGAAACATCTAAGTACCTGGAGGAAAGGAAATCAACCGAGACTCCGCAAGTAGTGGCGAGCGAACGCGGACCAGGCCAGTAATTGGTCTTTTCAAATCAGAATCACTTGGAAAGGTGAGCCATAGTGGGTGATAGCCCCGTAAGAGTAGATGAAGAGATTAATTCTTGAGTAGGGCGGGACACGTGAAATCCTGTTTGAACATGGGGGGACCACCCTCCAAGCCTAAGTACTCCTCTGTGACCGATAGTGAACAAGTACCGTGAGGGAAAGGTGAAAAGCACCCCGATGAGGGGAGTGAAATAGTACCTGAAACCGAATGCTTACAAACAGTCCGAGCCCGCAAGGGTGAGGGCGTACCTTTTGTATAATGGGTCAGCGAGTTCGTTTATGCAGCAAGCTTAAGCCGATAGGTGGAGGCGAAGCGAAAGCGAGTCTGAATAGGGCGACTGAGTTGCATGGATGAGACCCGAAACCTAGTGATCTAGCCATGGCCAGGTTGAAGGCAAGGTAACACTTGCTGGAGGACCGAACCCACGTCTGTTGAAAAAGACGGGGATGAGCTGTGGTTAGGGGTGAAAGGCCAATCAAACTAGGAAATAGCTGGTTCTCCGCGAAATCTATTTAGGTAGAGCCTTAAGTGATGACCTTCGGGGGTAGAGCACTGGATGAGCTAGGGGGGCGCGAGCCTTACCAAACTTAACCAAACTCCGAATACCGAAGAGTTTAACTTGGGAGGCAGACTATGGGTGCTAAGGTCCGTAGTCGAGAGGGAAAGAGCCCAGACCATCCGCTAAGGTCCCCCAGTGGTGACTAAGTTGGGAAGGATGTGGGAAGGCCAAGACAGCCAGGAGGTTGGCTTAGAAGCAGCCATCCTTTAAAGAAAGCGTAATAGCTCACTGGTCTAGTTAAGCCGGCCTGCGCCGAAAATGTAACGGGGATCAAGTCATCCACCGAAGCGATGGGTGCGTCGTAAGACGCGCGGTAGCGGAGCGTTCCGTAAGCCTGTGAAGATCGACTCGTAAGAGCGGTTGGAGGTATCGGAAGTGAGAATGCTGACATGAGTAACGATAAAGAGTGTGAGAAACACTCTCGCCGTAAGTCCAAGGGTTCCTGCGCAAGGCTAATCCGCGCAGGGTGAGCCGGTCCCTAAGGTGAGGCCGAAAGGCGTAATCGATGGGAACACTGTTAATATTCAGTGGCCTGCTGGTGGTGACGGAGTTGAAAGGATGTTTGACGTTATCGGATTTCTGATGGCGTCTGATCAGCTTCCAGGAAATAGCCCCAGCGTATAGTCCGTACCCTAAACCGACACAGGTGGACGAGTTGAGTATACTCAGGCGCTTGAGAGAACGATGTTGAAGGAACTCGGCAAATTGCCCTCGTAACTTCGGGATAAGAGGGCCCCGCTCGAACGCAAGTTTGGGCGGGGGGCACAGAATTGGGGGTAGCGACTGTTTAACAAAAACACAGGGCTCTGCGAAGTCTCACATGACGACGTATAGGGTCTGACGCCTGCCCGGTGCTGGAAGGTTAAGAGGAGGGGTGCAAGCTCTGAATTGAAGCCCCAGTAAACGGCGGCCGTAACTATAACGGTCCTAAGGTAGCGAAATTCCTTGTCGGGTAAGTTCCGACCTGCACGAATGGCGTAACGACTTCCCCACTGTCTCCAACATCGACTCAGTGAAATTGAATTCCCCGTGAAGATGCGGGGTTCCCGCGGCTAGACGGAAAGACCCTATGAACCTTTACTATAGCTTTGCAGTGGTATTAGGGAACGTATGTGTAGGATAGGTGGGACACTTTGAAGCCTGGGCGTCAGCTTGGGTGGAGTGGCCGGTGAAATACCACCCTTATGTTCCTTGATATCTAACTTCGTCCGGTGAATCACGGACAAGGACCCTGCATGGTGGGTAGTTTGACTGGGGCGGTCGCCTCCCAAAGTGTAACGGAGGCGCGCGATGGTTAGCTCAAGCTGGTCGGAAATCAGCTGTTGAGTGCAATGGTACAAGCTAGCCTGACTGCGAGACTGACAAGTCAAGCAGAGACGAAAGTCGGTCATAGTGATCCGGTGGTTCTTCGTGGAAGGGCCATCGCTCAACGGATAAAAGGTACTCTAGGGATAACAGGCTGATGACGCCCAAGCGTCCATAGCGACGGCGTCGTTTGGCACCTCGATGTCGGCTCATCACATCCTGGGGCTGGAGAAGGTCCCAAGGGTTCGGCTGTTCGCCGATTAAAGTGGTACGTGAGCTGGGTTCAAAACGTCGTGAGACAGTTTGGTCCCTATCTACCGTGGGTGTAGGAATTTTGAGAGGATCTGTCCCTAGTACGAGAGGACCGGGATGGACGTACCTCTGGTGTATCGGTTGTCGCGCCAGCGGCATCGCCGAGTAGCTAAGTACGGAAAAGATAAACGCTGAAAGCATCTAAGCGTGAAACTTGCCTCAAAACTAGAATTCCCAGAGAGTCGTGGTAGACCACCACGTTAATAGGCCGGATGTGGAAGTGCAGTAATGCATGTAGCTAACCGGTACTAATAGCTCGATAGGCTTGATCCTTATCTGAAATCAGATATTTATAAGTGAGGCGCTGGCCTTTAAAACCCAGCGTCCTAACTCTGACTGTACGCTTTCATTGCTTCTTTTCTTTCTGTCCAGATGATCTGGTGGCTATAGCGAGGGGTCTGCACCCGATCCCATCTCGAACTCGGACGTGAAAACCCTCTGCGCCGATGGTACTTTGCCTTAAGGCCCGGGAGAGTAGGACACCGCCAGATCTTCTGGACAGAAAAAGAAGAAACAAAATGTTCAAATCCTATTTTAAGCCAATTTAAAACCCCCATGGTTTTCCATGGGGGTTTTTTCGTGGAAACGCTTATTCTAAGAATCTTGCGCCGACCATTTTACACCCCTCCATGGAAAAATGAGGGGCTTTTCATGCTTGAAAGCAATGAACACGCTTGTATTAACGATACTGTTATGTTGGGATCGCTCATTGATTTTTTTCCTTTGGGGGCAATAAAAATGGAAAAGCCATATAATTTTTGGAAGGTTCTTTTGGTGGTTCCGGCGCCAGAGGATCAAAAGCTAGTCCAGTTAGCGCAGCAATTTCGGCATAATGATCAAAAGGTGTGGGTAGATTCACGATTTTGAGAGCAAAAAGCTGATCATTTTTCTCCGCCGATCCTTCTTCAATCCTCGATGTATTTTGACCTTGTTTTTCCAGTGAGCGAAGG